>NZ_JBHSAC010000008.1:0-25862 GCF_042649885.1 Streptococcus dentapri
CCATGACTAAAAGAGCAATCGTTTAACAAAAACACTTTATAAATTTTGTACAGAAAACTGTTGCCTTTTCAAAATCAAGGTCACTAAATGTCAGATTTATGAGGATAGACATGCTATAATGAAGTAAAACTAGGAGGAAAAACTATGACAAAATTAGCATTAACAGGGGGAACAGGTCATTTAGGCGGCTTGGTTGCTCAAACCTTAGAATCAGAAAAATTGAACGTGCGCTATCTAGCTCGCCGTCCGGAAGCCGTTTCAAGAGCCAAAGGAGTTAGTGTATATAAGGCTAGCTATGAACATTCACCAGAGGTTGTTGAAGCCCTCGCAGGGGTTGATGTCCTCTTTATGGTATCAGCTTCTGAAAGTGCGACCCGTCTGCAAGAGCATCAAGCATTTATTGACAGCGCAAAAGAAGCTGGTGTTGGGCATATCATCTATACGTCCTTTTACAATGCCAACCCCAATTCGACTTTTACATTAAGTCCTACTCATGCGGCAACAGAAAAGTACATTAAGGACAGAGGCTTTACTTATACTTTTTTGAGAGATAATTTCTATACAGACTTTTTCGCAGAATTGTGCCAGGAGTATGGTGAAATCAAGGGACCTGCCGGAAATGGAAGAGTTTCTTTGGTTGTCAGGGCTGATGTAGCAGAAGTTGTTGCCCAGATCCTTAAGGACCCAGAAAAATGGGCTAATCGAACCTTGGATATGACCGGACCAGAAGATTTGACGCTTGCAGAAATTGCCCAAATTGCTAGTGAAATTTTAGGAAAAGAGATTGCCTATGTGGAAGAAACTGTTGAAGAAGCCTATACCTCTCGCCAAGCTTGGCCGGCAGAAGAGTGGGAATATGACGCCTGGGTTTCAACCTATACCGCTATTGCTAAGGGGGAGCAAGCCGGTGTGTCTGATGATATTGAGAGCGTATTGGGAAGAAAAGCGACGAGTCTTGAAACTTATTTAAAGAATTTAATATAAAACCTCCTCTTGAAGGCCTATATTCCCATTTAATGGCAGGCGGTGAAGAACGAAATTTCAATGTATTATGTTATTGCCGTGGTTGAAGGTTTATAATCAGCTTTTTCTTGTGCCATATTTTACACACTGGTCCCAAAGTGCTATAATATTAAAGTTAATGAATCCTTCAATCCTCTTGTCGTTGAAGGAATAAAAGAAAAAATTAAAACTAAGAGGTGACTCCCATGGGACGTAAATGGGCAAATATTGTTGCGAAAAAAACTGCCAAAGATGGTGCTAACTCTAAAGTATATGCGAAATTTGGTGTTGAAATTTATGTGGCTGCCAAACAAGGTGATCCAGATCCAGAATCAAATTCAGCCTTGAAGTTTGTTTTGGAAAGAGCCAAGCAAGCACAGGTACCTAAGCACGTCATTGATAAGGCGATTGACAAGGCCAAAGGAAATACGGATGAAACCTTTGTTGAAGGGCGTTATGAAGGCTTTGGTCCTAATGGTTCGATGATTATCGTTGATACCTTGACCTCAAATGTCAATCGAACAGCTGCTAATGTGCGAACAGCCTATGGTAAAAACGGCGGGAACATGGGAGCATCTGGCTCAGTTTCTTACATGTTTGATCGCAAGGGTGTTATGGTCTTTAAGGGTAATGATGCTGACAGCGTTTTTGAGTTGCTTTTGGAAAATGATGTTGATGTTGACGATGTGGAAGCAGAAGATGGCTCCATCACCGTTTATACAGCTCCAATAGATCTCCATAAGGGAATGGAAGTTTTGAAAGCTAATGGAGTGGAGTCATTCCAGGTGACAGAACTTGAAATGATTCCACAATCAGAGGTTGAACTGACGGGTGAGGATCTAGAAACCTTTGAAAAACTCATCGATGCTCTGGAAGCCGATGAAGACGTTCAAAAAGTCTACCATAATGTAGCAGACTTCTAAGTAACTAAGTAAGAGGCTGGGACAAAAGTCCTGCCTTTTTGTTTTGCTCTAGCTTTACCAAATTAATGCAAGGATTGATTGGCAGTCTTTATCCCTTGCTAGACAAATGATAGCGGCCAAGTTAATCAACTGTTCAGAAAAAAGGAAGGACAACAAATCTAAACTGTGATTTTATCACAATTTACCGATTTTTATCTCACTCTCTTATTTTAATGAAAATTTGGTGAAAATACTGAAACCGTTCTCAAAAAATGATATAATAGAACTAACAAAATAGAATGAGGAAATTATTATGGCTGTAAAAGATTTTATGACCCGCAAGGTTGTTTATGTTTCACCGGATACAACGGTAGCGCATGCTGCTGATATTATGCGAGACCAGGGCTTGCGCCGCCTGCCCGTTATTGAAAACGATAAGCTAGTTGGCATTGTGACTGCTGGTACCATGGCTGAAAATAGTCCATCCAAAGCAACCAGTTTGTCCATCTATGAAATGAACTATCTTTTGAATAAGACTAAAATCGGCGATATCATGATTAAAGATGTTATTACAGTTTCCCCTTATGCTAGTATTGAAGATGCTATTTACCTCATGATGACCCACAAGGTTGGAGTCCTTCCTGTTGCTGAAAATGATGTCGTTTCAGGGATCATTACGGATAAGGATGTTTTTCGGACCTTCCTCGAAGTCTCTGGTTACGGTGAAGCAGGTGTTCGTGTTCGTATTTTAGCAGATGACAGCGTTGGGGTCTTGGAAAAGATTGTCAGCACTATTGCCAAGGAGAATCTCAATATCCGCCGAACTGTTATTGCAGAAGCTAGTAATGGTAAGGTTGTCAATGAAATCCAGATTGATGGTAAGGTCGATAAGGCTGACCTCAAGGCTAAGCTGGAAGCTGTCGGTTTAACAGTTGAGGATATTCAGGATACCAAAGCCAAGGCCCTCTTTTAAAGTTTTAATGACTGATGAGCGAAATTTTGTCAGTTTTTTGGTAAAATAGAACTACTATGGAAAATGTGAAAACGGATCAAAAAGGTCAACTGATTACCCTTGAAGGCCCTGATGGGGCGGGAAAAACAAGTATTCTTGAAAAACTAGCTTCACTCTTGGAGGCTGCTGGATATGAGGTGGTGACAACTCGTGAACCAGGCGGTGTTACTATTTCAGAAAGTATTCGTAAGATTATTCTTGATGTTGAAAATACTAGCATGGATAATAAGACAGAGCTTTTGTTATATATTGCTGCCCGTCGCCAGCACTGGGTCGAAAGAGTTTTGCCAGCTTTGGCTGCTGGGAAACTGGTCTTGGTTGATCGTTTTATTGATAGCTCTGTGGCCTATCAGGGTTATGGTCGTGGTTTGTCCGTGAATGATATCACTTGGTTAAACGCTTATGCGATTGATGATACCAAGCCCCAACTGACCCTCTTATTTGATGTACCATCAGAGGTTGGTTTAGCCCGTATTGAATCGGCTGATGTCCGAGAAGTTAATCGCTTGGATTTAGAGAAGTTAGATATGCACAAGCGTGTCCGTCAAGGTTATCTGGATTTAGCAAAAGCTGACCCTGATCGTATTAAATTGGTTAATGCTAATCAAGATTTGGAAACAGTGGTCGCGACTGCCTTTGATCTTGTTCAAGCAAATTTAGCAAAATAGAATATATGGAATTAAAGAATTTACAGCCCAAAATTTTTCAGGAATTTCATCGGATTTTACAGCAGGGAAAATTGAGTCATGCTTATTTGTTTACAGGTAATTTCGGCAGTTTTGAGATGGCTCTTTTTCTGGCTCAAAGCCAGTTCTGTGAAAATTTGCAGGACAGTCTGCCTTGTGGTCACTGTCGTGAATGTCGATTAATTGCTGAAGGCGATTTTTCAGATGTTAAGGTTATTGAACCCCAAGGTAATGTAATAAAAACAGATACCATCAGAGAATTGCTGCGCGATTTTTCACGGTCGGGATTTGAAGGTCAGTCGCAGGTCTTTATCATCCGCGATGCCGATAAGATGCATACCAATGCGGCTAATAGCCTTTTGAAATTTATTGAAGAGCCCCAATCATCATCTTATATGATTCTCGTGACTTCAGACGATGGCAAGGTTCTTCCCACCATCAAAAGCCGGTGCCAGATTTTCCACTTTCCTAAAAATGAGACCTATCTTCAAACTCAGCTAGAAAACGCAGGACTTTTAAAGGATAAGGCTCGGCTAATTGCTGCAGTAGCAGATGATGAAGCTGATGCTCTGGCTATCACTGAGATGCCCAAGTTCGATGAAATTTGGCGCAGTCTTGATAAGTTTGTGAGGGATCTGGAGACTCATCAAGATCAGGCCTTCTTGCAGGTCTCTCGTCTGTCCAGTTTGGCTGGGGATAAATCCGAACAGGATTTGATTTTCAAACTTTTGTTGGTCATGCTAAGGGAAGCGCAAAATGTTGCAGCTGTCTCTAAACTTTATCAGACTAGACAGATGTGGCTGAGTAATGTCAGCTTTCAAAACGTATTAGAATATATGGTGTTATTATGACAGAAGTAATCGGAATAAAATATGAAGAAAACGGTCAGATTTTCTATGTTTTACCAGATAAAATGTATGATAAAAACGCCTTAGTTGTGGTTCGTTTAAATAAAGGGGATCGTTTGGCGCAAGTTGTCCGCCCGAATGAAGATTTGGATACCCAGACTCTTCCGGCTAAGATGGCTACTGTTTTAAGAGCAGCCAGGTCGCAGGATATTGAGCGCCACCATGCTAATTTAGACCATGCCCAACAAAATATAACGTCAGTCAAGGAGTTGATTGCCAAGCATAATTTAGATATGAAATTGGTCAATATTGCTTTTCCGCTGGATCGTAGTCATGTTTTCATTACCTTTACAGCCGAGCAGCGCGTAGATTTTCGTCAGTTACTCAAAGATTTAGCTGCTCATTTTAAGGCTCGAATTGAACTTCGTCAAGTCAATAGTCGTGAAGAAGCTAAGATTTACGGAGGACTAGGTCCCTGTGGCCGTCCTCTTTGCTGTTCAACTTTTTTAGGTGATTTTCCTCCTGTCTCCATTAAGATGCTTAAAAATCAAAATTTATCTCTCAGCTCTGGCAAAACTACCGGCCTCTGTGGCCGTTTGCTTTGCTGTCTCAGTTTTGAAGATGATTTTTATCAGGAAGCTAAGCAGAGGTTCCCTGATTATGGTAGCATTGTTCAGACTAAGGAGGGGTCAGGAACAGTAGCTGGTATGGATGTCTTTTCAGAAACTGTTAAAGTACGTTTTGACGATAAATCAACCCTGCTGACTTATAGTTTGGAGGAACTTATCATAAATGGATAAAAATGAACTATTCGATGTTTTTGAGGATGTCTCTAATAATTTGATGGAGAATTTTGCCCAAGTTGAATTGGTGAAGAAAAAAATGCAGGAGATTATTGAAGAGAATACTCAGTTGCGCATTGAAAATACCAAGCTAAGAGAACGCTTGTTTGATGTTGATAAAAAGGAAGCTCCCAAGGCTTCCAGTCAGGGACTGGAAAACTTAGAGTCTATCTATGAAGATGGTTTTCATGTTTGTAACAACGATTATGGTAAACGTCGCGACGATAATGAGGATTGCCTCTTTTGCATGGAGTTATTGAATAGAGAGTAGTATGAAAATTCAAAAAAGTTTTAAGGGGACTGCTGAATATGGTAGTCTCTACTTAGTACCGACTCCAATTGGGAATTTGCAGGATATGACTTATCGTGCTGTTCAAATTCTCAAGGATGTTGATTTCATCTGCGCTGAGGACACCCGCAATACTGGCCTTCTGCTCAAACATTTTGCAATTGAAACCAAGCAGCTTTCCTTTCATGAACACAATGCCTTTGAAAAGATTCCGCAGTTACTGGATTTACTGAAGTCAGGTCAATCCTTAGCTCAAGTGTCCGATGCCGGCATGCCAAGTATTTCTGATCCCGGTCATGATTTGGTTAAAGCAGTTTTGGCGTATGGCATAAGGGTCATCGCCTTACCAGGGGCTTCGGCTGGTATTACAGCCCTGATTGCTAGTGGATTAGCCCCCCAGCCCCATATTTTCTACGGCTTTCTTCCCCGTAAAAAGGGACAGCAGAAGGAGTTTTTTACTGAGAAAAAGTTCTATCCAGAAACACAAATCTTCTACGAATCTCCCTATCGTGTTGCGGCGACTTTAGAGAATTTGCGTGATATCTATGGCGATCGCCAGCTGGTGCTGGTGCGCGAACTAACTAAGGTTTATGAGGAATATCAACGAGGAAGCATTTCTGAAATTTTGAACTATATTGCTGAGAATCCCGTAAAGGGTGAATGCTTGTTGCTTGTGGCAGGTTACTCTGCAGATCTTGTCTTACCTGGGCAACAAAAGCAAGTCCCAGATCCTTTGGCAGAAGTGCAAGCCTTGGTTGCAGCTGGTAAAAAGCCTAATCAAGCTATCAAAGAAATCGCTAAAAAATATGTTCTTGTTCGTCAAGAACTCTATCAAGCCTATCATAATTCGAAAGAGTCTTAGGCTCTTTTTTTTTAGCTATTTCTTCAGTTCTGTTGAATATCACAGTATTTTTATGTAATAAAATATAACACATAAATAAAGAATTTTTAGAAAAACTTGACAACGTTCATTTTAATGTTATAATTTCTTACATAAAACAAAAAGGAGATTTGCTTATGGATTCTGGTAGTATCGCATTTATGCTTATTTGTACCGGCTTGGTTTTCTTTATGACACCAGGTTTGGCTTTCTTTTATGGTGGTTTAGGTCGTCGCAAGAATGTCATCAATACTATGATGATGTGTGTCATGCCTATGGCAGCTGCCTCGGTTCTCTGGATAATTGCAGGCTATTCACTATCCTTTGGTGGAGATGGTAGTATTTTTGGGGATTGGTCTCATCTTTTCCTAAAGGGGGTTAGTGAAACGGCAAGTACCCGTGATTTAGGTATCCCAGACGCTCTCTTTGCAGCTTTTCAGATGATGTTCCCAATTATTACAGTGGGGATTTTAACAGGAGCAGCAGCAGGCCGCATGCGCTTTACTCCTTTAATCGTTTTTACCGTTTGTTGGCTCTTCCTCGTTTATTTTCCTTTTGCCCACATGGTTTGGGATGAAGGACTGCTTGCTCAATGGGGGACCATTGATTTTGCTGGGGGTGATGTCGTTCACATTACATCTGGTGTGTCTGGTCTAGTGCTAGCTCTGATGCTAGGTAAACGCCGAGGTTACGGCCGCTTGGATTATCGTCCTCATAATATTCCCTTTGTTTTATTGGGGGCTGGCATCCTATGGTTTGGCTGGTTTGGTTTTAATGCCGGTTCAGCCCTCGCTGCGAATGGACTTGCTGTTCACGCTCTACTGACAACTCATATTGCAGCGGCGACAGCCTTGGCTTCATGGATGGTAATTGAAAAAATGACTACAGGAACCTATTCACTTGTCGGTGCATCAACAGGATTGGTAGCTGGCTTGGTTGCCATTACACCAGGAGCTGGATTTGTTCCTATATGGAGTGCTCTGTTGATTGGTCTTTTAGTCAGTCCGGTTTGTTATTTTGCTATTTCGGTCTTGAAGAAAAAATTAGGCTATGACGATGCCCTAGATGCCTTCGGTTGCCACGGTGTAGGTGGGATTCTTGGTGGTCTGCTAACAGCTATTTTTACTACCCCTGATCTAGCACTTGATAAAGCTAATATCGGTCTGATTCATGGTGATGCGCATTTGCTTTTAGTAACCATTGCTGCTATCCTATTTACCATCGTCTGGTCCGCTCTTGCAACTTTTGTCATTGTTAAAGTCATTTCAATCTTCATGCCAATCCGTGTTAGTGATCACGCAGAAGCGATTGGTTTGGACGATAGCGAGCATGAAGAAACTGCTTATCCAACGTTCTTGGGCTTGGATAGCTGATTAGAAAGCGAGTAGAATATGAAAAAAATTGAAGCAATTATTAGACCGGATCGATTGGAGGATCTCAAAGATGCGCTTGCAAAAAAAAGTTTTGAAAGAGGGATGACAGTTAGCCAAGTCCTCGGTTATGGGAATCAAAAAGGCTTTGTGGAATATGTCCGTGGCCGTAAGGTCGTTCCAACCTTGTTAGCTAAGGTGAAAATTGAAATCATCGCTCATGATTCAGCAATCGATGGTATCGTAGAGATTATCACAGAGGCTGTTCGTACAGGAGAAGTCGGTGATGGGAAAATCTTCATCCTACCGATTGATGATGTTATCCGCATTCGGACGGGTGAGCACGGTGGCGATGCTATCTAAACTAAAAGGATGAGGCTGGGGATTCTGGTCTCACTTTTTAGTATAGGTAAGAAATTTCTGGATTAGGGCTAAAATGTGGCTTCTCTTCACCTTAGCGTTCGTTTTTCGTCAATATTAACATTAGCTATCCTTGAAATTGTTCTAAAATTCAGAATACTGTGTTATAATATTGGTAATTAAATTTTGGAGGTGTCTTTATGACAATTTATAATTTCTCAGCAGGACCTGCTACATTACCGAAACCAGTGCTTGAACAAGCACAGAATGAACTTCGTAATTACCAAGGTTCGGGCATGTCCGTGCTTGAAATGTCCCATCGCTCTCCAGAATTTGACAAGATCATTAAAGATGCCGAAAAGACCTTGCGCGAGTTGATGGACATTCCTGATAATTATAAGGTGATGTTTTTGCAAGGAGGAGCTTCGCTTCAATTTACTATGGTACCGTTGAACTTGGCTCAAGGTAAGAAAGCCTACTATCTTGTTGGTGGTTCTTGGGGGAAAAAGGCCTATACAGAAGCTCTTAAATTAGCAAAGACGATTCCTTTTGAACCGATTTTGCTAGCCTCATCAGAGGATACGGTTTATGACCATATCCCAACTTTTGATCCAGCAACGATTGATCCTGAGGCAGCCTATGTTCATTTGACGACTAACAACACCATTGAAGGGACAGCTATCTATGAACTTCCTGATACCAATGGAGTACCGATTGTCGCTGATATGTCTTCAAATATTTTAGCTGCTCGTTATAATGTTGAGGATTTTGCTCTCATTTATGCGGGAGCACAAAAGAATATCGGACCAGCTGGTGTGACTGTTGTTATTGTTCGTGAGGATTTCTTGAATGACCAACCCATGCTGTCAAGTATGTTAGATTACCGTATTCAAGCAGAAGCAGGTTCACTTTACAATACACCACCTGCTTACAACATATATATTTCAAAATTGGTTTTTGACTGGGTCAAAAATGAAATCGGTGGTGTTGATAAGATGGCGGCGATTGAGCGTGAAAAGTCTGCTTTGCTCTATGATTTTATTGAGCAGTCGGACTTTTACACAAGTCCTGTAAAATTTGCTAAGGACCGTTCAGTCTGCAACATTCCTTTTGTGACACCAAGCAAGGATTTGGATGCCCAATTTGTAAAGGAAGCCGATGCTCTCGGTTTCAAAAACATCAAGGGTCACCGCTCTGTTGGTGGCATGCGTGCTAGTCTGTACAATGCTTTCCCACGTCAAGGTGTGTTGGATCTTCTTGAATTCATGAAGAAATTTGAGGAAGAACATAAGTAATGGATATTAGACTTGCTTTTCCAAATGAAGCAGACCAGATTATGTCCACTATTATAGCTGCTAAGGAGTTGCTGGCAGAAGCTGGGAGCAGTCAGTGGCAAGAGTCAGATAGTTATCCCAATCAGTCAGATATTTTTTCGGATATCCTGCAGGGGAAGGGTTATATTGGCTTAATTGATGGTGAAATCGTGGCATATGGTGCAGTTGTTTTTGGACACGAAGCGGCCTATGATGCTATTTATGATGGCCAGTGGCAGCACAATAATCAGCTCTATACAAGCTTACGCCGTATTGTTATTGCGCCAAACTATCGTGGACAGGGTTTGGCCCAGACTTTTTTGCAGGGTTTGATAGAAGGTTACGATGCGCATGATTTTCGCTGTGATACCCATGTGCACAATGCCAGTATGCAGCATATTTTAGAGAAGTTAGACTTTGTTTACTGTGGGAAGGTTCCTGTCAATGGTGAACGATTAGCTTATCAAAAAATTAAGAAAAAATCTGAAAAAGCTCTCTACCAAGAAATAGATGAGGCAGCTCATCACAGCTTATAATGCTCAAAGAAATAGTAAAGGGAGGCTGGAGGAGCCAGCCTTTGTGTGAATCAAATGGTATTTAGTGTAAAGACATTTAATAATATTAATCAAATTGGTTTAAAAGAATTAGGAAATAATTTTCAGATTGATGGCGATTTAGCCGATAATCCTGATGCCTATATCATCCGCAGTCAAAATCTTCACGATACAGAATTTCCTGAAAATTTAAAGGCTATTGCTCGTGCAGGTGCTGGGACTAATAATATTCCTATTGATAAGGCATCAGAAGCTGGTATTGTAGTCTTTAATACGCCTGGTGCTAATGCCAATGCTGTTAAGGAAGCAGTTGTGGCTTCGATTTTAATGTCGGCGCGTGATTATATCGCAGCTAACGCTTGGACCAATACGCTTTCAGGCGATGATGTTCCCAAGCAGGTTGAGTCTGGTAAGAAGCAGTTCGCCGGAACAGAAGTACGGGGGAAAACACTGGGAGTTATCGGACTGGGAGCTATTGGTGCTCGCATTGCTAATGACGCTTACCGTTTGGGTATGCAGGTACTGGGCTACGATCCCTACGTATCCATTGAAGCTGCTTGGAATATTTCTCACCATGTTAAGCGGGTTAAGGACATAAAGGAAGTCTTTGCTAACTGTGACTATATTACAATTCATGTTCCTCTGACACCGGACACTCAAAATACCTTTGATGCAGCCGCCTTTGATTTAATGCAAAAAGGGACTGTCATTATCAACTTTGCGCGTGCTGAGATGGTGGATAATAGCGCTCTTTTTGACGCGATTGAAACCGGTGTTGTTAAGCGCTACATTACCGATTTCGGTACACAAGACTTGCTTAACAAGGAAGGTATTACTGTCTTTCCACATGTTGGGGGTTCTACCGCAGAAGCTGAGCTTAATTGTGCTATCATGGCAGGGCAAGAGATTCGTCAGTTTATGGAGACAGGTGAGATTACTCACTCGGTCAACTTTCCTAATATGCACCAAGCCTTGACAGCACCTTATCGGATTACCCTGATCAATAAAAATGTGCCCAATATTGTGGCCAAGATTTCAACGGCAGTTTCTGATTTTGATATCAATATCGATAATATTATCAACCGTTCTAAAGGAGATTATGCCTATACGATTTTAGATCTTGATGAAACTGATAAAGCCAAGGTTGATGACCTTGTCGCTCGATTTGAATCCAGCGATAATATCGTTCGTGTCCGTCTCATCAAGGGCAAATAATTATCAAAGAGTCGAGTCCTAATCTCGGCTTTTTTATTGAGTTTTTGCTATAATGGTAAAAATGCTTGTAAGGAGAAATACCATGTATAAGCAGGAATTAAAAGTTTATCAAAAAGTCCCTTCAACTGCTTTTATTAGTGGTTAGAGAAACAGGCATTGAATACATCAAATCAACCGATTTACAGAAAAAATATAGTGTTACTCCTCTGCTTAATTCCGATGGGAGTCCCAAGATCAACGACAAGTAGAAGGTAGAAACTCTATGATTTTTAAACAGATCTATTCAGTCTCCCTTAGGCAAAAGACACTCTTAGCTGTCTATTTTCAAGGACAAAAATATGAGCTGTATGGTTACAAAAATAAGGAATTGTCCGAAACGACGAATGACCTTCTGGAGCACACTAAATCTTGGCTGACCGCCTATTTTGCTAGTGATTAGAGCAAACTCACTGAGATTGATCTGCCCTTAAAACCTAAGGGGACAGACTTTCGAGGTAAGGTCTGCTCTGTTCTGTTTCAGATTCCCTATGGGCAAACGAGAACCTATGGACAGATTGCTCACCAAATCGGTTGTCAGTCCGCTCAAGCTATTGGTAGAAATCCACTCTCTGTGATTGTTCCCTGCCACCGTGTTTTAGCTCAAACTGGTCAGTTGATAGGCTATGCAGGCGGTCTTGAGCGCAAGCGTTTGCTCTTGCAACACGAAGATGCGACTCTATCAAACAATAATAATAGAAAGAGAAAATGATGCTTACTTTTTACGAATACCCTAAATGTACAACCTGCCGTCGGGCCAAAGCAGAATTGGATGCACTTGGTTTGGAGTATCAAGCAATTGATATTAAGACTAATCCTCCTCAGGCTGACACCCTGAGGGAGATTCTGCTCCATTCTGATTATAAACTCAAGAAACTGTTTAACACCAGTGGCAACAGTTACCGCGAACTGGGATTGAAAAATAAAATGGATGCCCTGACGCTCGACCAAGCCTTGGACCTTCTAGCAGCAGACGGCATGCTGATTAAACGCCCGATTTTGGTCAAGGATAATAGGATCTTGCAAATTGGATACCGCACACCTTATGCAGATTTGGATTTTGGAAGGGTTAAAAAATAACCCATTCATGATATGAATAGATATAAGATTGAACAATAGGTATATAAAGTAGTTATGTATCGTTGAAATCTGCCATCAGAAGAAGGATAAAAGTATGGCAATTTCTATGATAAGGGGATTTTATTTAAGGAGAGTTTAAATGTTAGGGAAATCACTTGAACTTGGTGAGCTTTATAAAGAATTACGGATGGCCAGAGGGCTTAAGTTGAAAGATATTGCTCGTGATAATTTATCGGTTTCACAGTTGTCGAAGTTTGAAAATGGTCAGACAATGTTAGCGGCTGATAAACTTATTTTGGCTATTCAAGGCATTCACATGACTTTTTCAGAATTCAGTTATGCCCTCACTCAATATCAAGAATCTGACTTATTTAAAATCGGAAAAAAACTGGTGGAGTTTCAAGCTCAAAAGGATGTTGAGGGACTTAAGCAAATATTGGATGACTACCAAGATAGTGAATCTTATAATGTGTATAATCGCCTTAATAAATTAGTGATAAAAGCAGTTATTTATAGTGTTGATGCAAGCTTTGAAATTTCAAATGATGAGAAAGAGTTCCTTACTTCTTACCTTTATGCTATTGAGGAGTGGACAGAGTATGAACTCTATCTTTTTGGTAATACTTTATTTATTTTATCCGATAACGACTTAGTTTTTCTAGGGAAAGCTTTTGTGGAGCGGGATAAGTTATATAGGGAACTTCCAGAGCATAAGAAACGATCTGAACTTGTTTTAATTAATCTTATCCTTATCTTGATTGAACACCGTAAACTCTATCATGCTTCATATTTTGTTGAAACTCTTGAAAAGATGTTAACTTACCAAGATATGTTTGCAAGAATTCTTTTAAATTTTTTAAAAAAAGTGATGAATTATTTGGCAGGAGAGGGCATTAATCTATCTGATGTTGAAAACTATATTAACTTAATTGAGCAGCTAGGTAACCCTACGCTTGTCATGTTTTTAAGAACTAATTTGGAACAAATTATGATGAAAAGTTAACCTAAGGATGATAAAAGGCACCGAACTACTGAGGTAGTCGATGCCTTTCTTTTGGGAGAATTTAAAGTAAAGTATTTTACCATATAGCTAATTATAACAATGGCAAAAGCAAAAATGGCAAACAAATGGCGAAATAAATAATTCTTTTTAGCATAGGGAACCTCAACCTCCTTTATACTTATTTTACTAAGAAATTTTTGTAAAACGGTAAATTCGCAAATATGAAAAAATTTTTTTAAAAATTTCATATTTGCGAATTTTTAAAAAAAGTTGAAAATAGATGTTACTATATCAATGTAAAGTATGATGGCGATGTGCACTAGTTGTTATATTTTACAAATATAGTGCCTATGGTGCTAATAAAAAACTTTATGGAGGAAATGTTATGTCAGCACTTTTAGATAGCTATACTCAATATACTACACCTAAAGCTATTCAAGACAGTCTATCTAAAGATAACCAATTGGGAAATGTTGGTTCATCAATTAGTATTTCTGTTACTTATTCAGCTTCATGGTCATGGACTGTTACATGGACAGTTGGGTAAACTTTAGGATATTGATGTTAGTTTAGATTTTTAAAATATAGTAAGGTCTCTTTTACGTATACATTAATTATATTGTAGGAGGGACTTTATTTTAAATAGGAGAAAAAATGAGTCATACTGCTGCATATAACTTATATCAATTGCTGACAGATAAAACAGATCCTCATATTGATACAGTTAAACAATTGATTAGTGAGAATTATAGAGATGAGGTTTTACCATTATTAAATATTATAAAATCTTTGAGAATTGGTGAACTATCATTTCAGCTTAATATGGATCATAATGTTATTAAGGTTATAGATAATGACATTCAAGGAGAATTGAAAATTATATCCGATAAAGATAATAAAATAGAAAGGGTAATATTTCAACCACACTTGCCAGAGAAGGTGAATTTTGATGAGCTTACTAAACTTCTAAACAAATGTGAAGGAAACTTTTCGGTGAATTTAATAGAGGGAAACTCTGTCAAGAATTATAGAACTAAAGAATTTTTTGATATTGCTTCGTTATCTAAGTTAGTGGTTGCTGCTATAGTCTATTCAGAAATAGAAAATCAGAATTTGACTCTAAATCAAGAATATACAATCTTGCCTAAGGATATCAGTTTTTTAAGTACAGGAATTCATAGTGCAGATGTAGGAAGTACTGTTACTATAAAAAAATTACTTTCTTTAATGTTGATTGCTTCAGATAATACAGCGATGGATATACTTTTGAAATTACTTGGAAAAGAAACAATTAGGTTTTATATAGAATCGTGGTCTACTAAATTAGATTATAATATTGAGAATGTTAAATTGATTTCAACAAAAGATTTCTTTGGACAATCATGGTGTCAAGAGGAATTATCAGAAGCAGAGTGGAGGAAGAAAGCCTTGACTGAAGTGAAGTGGACCGAGGGACTAGGATATTTTATGCCTGTAAATCTAATTGTTGAGGCAATAAAAATTCTGCAGAAACAACCTTGGTTGCCCTGGAGAGATTACAAGCAAGGAGCATTACTGTTTAAAGGAGGAAGTGCTCCTGGAGTTCTTTGTTATTCCTGGGCTTCTCTTAATAATGAATTTGGAGATTTTATTTTTATATTAACTTTCAATAGTAATCATATTTTAAGTTATTTGAAAGAAGTATATATCTTTTCGTGCTGTAGACTTTATTTTGAAAGCGAGCTTTCTATAGATTTTAAGGAGATAAATGATGAATAATAACTTTGGACAAGGTCGAAATATTGTAACAAAAGAGGTAAATGATAATAATGTTTGGTTTTTGAAAAAAACATTATCTGGTGAACAATCAGATAGATTGAGACGCTTTGAAAATCTATTAAAGTGGGAACAAATAGTTGAAGCTTTAAATTTTTCTGACTCTCCTAAAATTGTCAAATACAATAAGGATGATAGTACTATTATCTATGAATATATTAAAGATAGTAAGTCTTTGCAAGATGAAATTTCAAATGATAGACAAAATGAACTTGACTTAATTACGAAGGCTACAAAAATTTTAACGAAGCTTCATCAAATTGATTATTTGAAGTATGATTTTAAATTACGTTATCAAGAAGGACTTGGGAAGAATTACTTGGATATACTTAAATTTATGGATATTAGGAATTATTGTTATTGTACAGGAGCGGAACTTGAAGCTTTTTCCTTACTTCAAAAGGATCTAGAATTTTTAAAAATAGTAACGGAAATAAGGGGTACTTACCAACCTAATAGGCTATGTATTGTTCATGGGGATATGAGATTAGATCAATTCTTAGTAGATTCCCGGAATAAGCTTTGGATTATTGATTTTGAAGAGATTAAAATTGGAGATATTTATGAAGATATTGCTAATTTACTAGCTTCTATACTATTTGATTGTTTACTAAAAATATTTTCGAGTTCAGAATTAGGTAATGATGGAGATATTAATGAAGAGATACAGAGACTTGGAAAACTATATCTACCTGATGTAAAAATCAAATTAAGTAAAATAATAGAAATTTATAATAATAATTTAGAAGTAAATATAAATATTTTGGATTTACATTTTTATATAGGTTTATTTATCATTGAAAGAATTATTAGCCGAGCAAAGCTTTCATTTAGGCTTTCCTCAATTGATAAAGCACTAATGGGAATTGGTAGAGGAATTGTAGTGAATCCAAATATATTAAAGGAATTTGTCTAATTGTTATTACCATAAAATTAAGTATGGAGGGGAGAAAATATGAGCAATATAAATTTTTTAGTAGATCAGATTGGTATTGACAAAGATACCTTAAATATTTCAATACAGGATAAAGTATTTGAATCTTGTTTAAATAAATCTAAAGCGGAATTAACTCAATGGTTATATAGTGTTTTACATGTAAAAAATCCAAATATATTTGAAAACAATGCAGTGGCTTCTTCTTTTGGAGATTTGAATGTTAAAATTACAGAAACTATTTCCGATCCTGGCATCATTCTCCCTTTAAAATGGGAGGTGGAAGAGGATAGGAAAATAGCGGTCATTACAGGTGTAAAAGTTGATGTTACAGATTATATAGTTGATAATAAAGTCTTACTTCCTTGTTTTAGACCTAATATTACTCCTGGTTTTTTCATGTTTAATCATAATTCCAATATTACTAGATGGGGTGGTCTCGTTAAGCGATTTTATATCGGAGCAAATAATCCAAACTATGCAATTGATTTGTGGGCTAAAGGGATTAATGTGTTTATTGATAAAGGGATTGATTTTCAGGCTAAAGTCCTTTCTGATTCGAAAAGTTATCCTAGGACGGATGCTGTAGTATTTTATGTACCCGAAGAATATGAAGATATCGTTGAAAAAGTGCTAATCAGTCTTATTAGTGAATCTAATGATAATATTGTTTGTTCCCCTCTTTGCGAGGAGATTATTTATAATTTGAGTAAGGCAGATGAGCCTATTCAGTTGGAGCATCATCAACAGAGCTTTGGGGAAAATCGCTGTTCCATCATTGCTGATTCAATTCATGATTCTATAATTAAAGGGTTAAACTTTGGAGTAATTTTAAGGCAAAGGATGCTAAGTTCTAAAGTTAATCCAGATAATCTTTCACAGAATTTGATGATAAGTTAGGAGCAAATATATGGATATTAAACTACTACTACCGGTAATTATTATTATTTTAATTTATATTTATTTTTGTATATATGATATTTTTAAAAATAAAACTACTAAATATTTTCATTGGTCAATTTGGGTTATTGTATGTCTTATAAGTATTCCATTAGGCGGTATCATATATTATTTTATAGGAAGGAATGCGGATGAAAACTGATATCTTATTAACAGTTAAAGATGTATCTATCTCATTTGGGAAAGTTAAAGCGCTAAGTCATATAAACTGCGAATTTTCTGAAAGAAACGGGGTTATTGGGTTAATAGGTCCAAATGGAGCAGGCAAGACAACTTTGATTCATTCTGTATTTGGATTTAATAAACAAAATATGGTGTCGGGAAAAATTTTATCAAGTAATAAAGAAATGGCTTATTGTCCTGATACCCCAGAATTTCCGTCGAATCTTACTGCTTTTGAAGTACTGACCTATTCTGCTTTGATTTCGCAATTTCCAGATGTTAGTAAAAAGCGTAAGGAGGAATTGTTGACAATAGTTGGCCTACTTGATAATAAGGATCAGATTGCCTCTTCTTTTTCTAGAGGTATGAAGCAAAGGCTTGGTATTGCAGCTTCTCTAATTTTAAATCCTAAAATTCTTTTCTTAGATGAGCCTACAAGTGCTCTTGATCCAATGGGACGTGAAGATATTCTTAATATTATTCATAATTTATCAAAGGATGTAACTGTAGTTGTATCTAGTCATGATTTAGATGATATTCAAAAAATAGCAGATGGGTTAATTGTTCTTAATAAAGGAAAGCTGATTTATAGCGGAGGTTTAAACAACTTTTTGAAGTTGTTTAAAGAAGTTGCCTATATTGAGGTAAAAGAAGTATCTTATCGTCAAAAAATTATTTCTTTACTGGCAAATCATCAAATAGAAATTTTAGAAGGTGGGGATCAGTTTGGAGAGAATATAATTACTTTCTTACCAGAGGATTTTCCCAAAGTATTGGATTTGATTGATAGACAAACGGCTTCTTATATTAAGTTATGTATTAATGGAGAGAATAATCTTTATCATGCTTTTTCCAAAGCAATCCATCAGAAGAAGGAGGAGCTGAACGTTGATTAGACTAGAATTTTTGAGATGGATTAGAAGTAAAAGATATCTTATTTTGATTCTTATTTTTTCAATATTTTCTCTAATTTCTACCTTGAGTTCTTACTATTCTAAGGATATTATTGAACATCTAGGGACTAATGGTGCACAAATTATTATGCCAAAGGTAACATGGAAAGATTTAATAACTTCTTATTTGAAATCTACATCTCAGATTTGTGTATTTGTAGCAGTTTATATTGTATCGCTATACTGTAGATTTGGAGAAAATGAATCAGAGAAACTTTTTTATAAAACTAGGATAAGAAATAGCGGACGAGTTCTTTTTTCTAAGTTAATGGTTAGCGTAATGATAAATTTGTTTGCTATGTTTATTGGAGCTTTATTTACTCTCTATATTATTTGGACTCTATTTGATAATTTTGATTTTGAAAAAACTATCGTTACTTTTTTCATACAGATGCTCACTTTTACAATTTTAATTATAGTGGGAACATCTATATCAGTATATAGTAACTCTCCATTCTTTTCTGCCGTAATAATGGAACTTTTCATTTTAGCATCAAGTATTGTTCAAAATATTGATGTTATTCAGAAATGGTCACCATTTAATTTATTAATCCCTAATGATTTTTTAAATGAGATAAGTTTTGAAGATTATAAAAAGCAATTTATGGTTTTATTTCTCATTTTTATTATAAGCATATTGGCAATTAGATTTAGACCTATTAATAAATTAGACATTTCCTTTAGGAGAAAATTATGATACTAGAATTTTTAAATGTTTCAAAAGTTATTGATGATAGAAAAATTATTAATAATATTTCTTTTGAAGTTGCTGAGGGTAGTAATTTTGCTTTATTGGGACCAAATGGTGCAGGAAAAACTACTATAGTTCGCCTTTTAATGGGATTGCTGAAGCCTACACAAGGTCAGATAAAATTATTAGGACAAGATGTAAATGAGATAGATAGTTCAAGTTTACGACAAAATATTGGTGTTCAAAATGATGGTAATCTTTATGAAAAACTTACTGTAAGAGAAAATTTGAACATTTGGGGTAGTATTTATGACATGACAAAAGAAGATTGTGATAAAAGAGTAACTGAATTATTATCACAGTTTCATTTAGAAGAAAGGGCGGATTCGAAAGTGGGGACTCTAAGTAAGGGGATGAAACAGAAAGTGTCTTTGATACGAGCCATATTGCATCGTCCAAAATTGTTAGTTTTAGATGAACCTACTTCAGGGTTAGATCCAGAGTCAATAGAAAGTTTCAATGACTATTTGAAATTTTTGGTACAAAACAATGCTTTAACAGTATTGATGTGTACACATCAATTACAAGGATTAGAATTATTAGCAGATTCTGTTGGTATTATAAAACAGGGGGAATTGCTTGTATCAGGAAAAGCAGACGAAATAATAGCTAATACTTGGAAAACTGCTGAGTTTGATATAAAAACAGATGACAACCAACGTTCTTTAGCAGTTTGTCAATATTATGGGAGTTCAAAAATTATTTTAAATGATGAAATGGAACAGATAGTTAGAGTACAGTTAAGTAAGACAGATGATATTTCTTGTGTTATCAGAGAATTAATTGATAATGAATTAAATATACACGAAGTCATTAAACAAAAACATCAAATTAAAGAACTTTACTTTAAAGTCATTGGAGCAGATATTTATGATAAATTTTAAACATTGCTTACAGATTATAAGAAAAGATTTTCTGGAAATGAAAAGTGATAAAGCAATTATTACCTCAATACTACCAATGTCTATTCTTTTTAGCCTTATATTGCCTATTGTAATATTATTGTTTGGTAATCATATGGAGGTTATTACAAGTATTAATGGATTAAGTGCTTTTTTAAAAAATTCAAATGCTTTTCCTGTTAATGAGAATATTAAAAATGGAACAACTCCTCTTTACCTAATTTTTATGTACTTTTTTGTTCCAATTTTTATCTTACTTCCAGTTATGGTGTCCAATATCATAGCGAGTTATAGTTTTATTGGAGAAAAAGAAAATAGAACCTTGGAATCCTTGTTATATACTCCTATTAATGATGCATCGTTAATTATCGGCAAGTCATTAGTCGCAATCGTTCCATCAATGTTAATTAGCTGGTTTTCTATCTTAATATATGGTGTATTATTGGATACTTTGGGATATTCCGTATTTGGAACCATTATTTTTCCTAATTTAACTTGGATTATATTATCATTTGTAGTCATTCCTTTAATTATTTTATTATCAACATTAATCGTAATTGTCATAACACAAAGAGTAAACAGTAGTAAATCGGCTCAATCTATTTCTATGATTATTGTACTTCCTATTGTAGGTCTTCTTATTTCTCAATCTGTAGGTGCTATCATTATGGGAACTCGAGTATTACTTCTTATATCATTGATCTTGTTAATATTTAATATCATTACTTTTAATATTATAATAAGAATGTTTAATAGAGAAAAACTAGTATTAAATCTTTAAAGTATGGAAAGGATTAGTCATGAAAGCATTAGCAGTTGTAAACACAAGTATTTTTTCAGAGGAGTCTATAGAGTTTTTACCTCAAATATCTATTACAGGAAACAAAGTTTCTTTAGGTGTAGTTGATATTGAGGAACCGGCCTTTGAAGATAAAAATCTTATTAATGATGATTTGGTTTTGATAAAGGTAGATGCCTTTAGTTGTAATTATCGCGACAAAGCAATAATTGTTAAGGCCGCATTGAAAATGGAAAAAGAAGGTATAAATGGTGAACCAATTGAATTTTTTGGATCAGATTTTGTGGGAACAGTAAAAAAAGTTGGTAAAAACGTAAAAGACATTTCAGTTGGTGATCGTATAATTCCAAATTGTTATTATCCAGGTGTTGGCAAAAACGAAATCATTCAAGGAGTTACAACTAATGAAGCTTCTAGGGGATGGCTGAAATTACATCATTCTAAAGTTATAAAAATTCCTTCTTTTATGAGTGATGCTGTTGCTTCAGCATTTTCTATTGGAGCTCAAACTTCTAGCAGTATGATAAGAAAAATGCAATTGAAGCCAGATGATAGAATATTGGTTACAAGTGGGAGATCTAATACTTCTCAATTTATAATAAAAAATTTATTGAAAAAAGGTCATATTCCAGATGTATTAACAACATCTGAGTGGTCAGAAGATGAACTAGAATTTATATTTCCTTCTAAATTGATTAAAATTGATAGAGGAGATTATAACTGGGAAAACTATGCAGAAATTGAGAAATATGATGCTATTTTTGATCCTTTCTTTGATTTGCATATATTAAGTGCTATAAAACATTTAAATATGGGTGGGAAATATATAACTTGTGGATATAAAAATCAACATCAGAGCTTTCAGGAAGAAACTGATAAAAAAGATAATGATCTTAATAATATAATGCTTACAGCCATGATAAATAATACTACTATAATTGGAAATTGTATTGGTTTAACTGGGGATTTATCAGATGCTGTTATAGATTATGACAAGCAAAATCCCCCAATTATAATTGATAAAATCTATAGTATAGATGAAGGACATAAATTTTTAGATAAAACATATAATACAACTAGATTTGGGAAAGCGATATTAAGTTACACATAATCCGTGATTTATTGTTTGAACTGGATGATTCTTTTATTGAAGTTTCACATCATTATGACTTAAATGATGTAAGGTACACCGCTGTTTATAAAATGACTGACGAAGGCAGAATAGAAAAATTAAGGGAGTAGAGCATATTGAGCCAAGCAATAAGTGCGCATAACATAATAAAAAAATTTCAACTTTCTAACCAGGAGACTGTAACGGTATTAAACGGAATATCTGTAACAGCTGATTATGGTGAATTCATTTCAATTTTAGGAATTAGTGGATCGGGGAAATCTACATTATTGAAATGTTTATCTAGTTTGATGGTTCCAGATAGCGGCGCGGTTTCGGTAAACGGATTAGATCCCTACGCTCTTAAGGATAGCCAATTAGCTAAGTTTAGGCGCCAGAATATTTCTGTGATTTTTCAATCCTATAATTTAGTTCCCGCTCTTCCCGTTCTAGAAAATATTGCCCTCCCATTACGTCTCTCTCATAAAAAGGTCGATAAAGAAGATATTCGTAAACTAATGAAACAGTTAAGATTTGAAGCTAGTCTAAATGCTTTTGTCTCTACCTTATCGGGTGGCGAACAGCAAAAAGTGGCGATTGCTAGAACTATTTTATCTGATAGCCAAGTTATTTTTGCAGATGAACCAACAGGGGCTTTGGATAGTTTATCTCGCCAAGTTATTTTTGATTTATTACGAAGTATGGCCAATAACGGGAAATGCGTCTTTATGGTGACCCACGATATCGAATTGGCTAGTCAGACCGATCGCTCTCTGATTTTAAAGGATGGCGTCATTTATCAAGAACTCTTGAGGCCCACAGCCCAATCCTTGTACCAAGCTCTTGAAGCAGAAACAATAAAATGAGAGGAGACTAACGATGTTAAAACTCATTTACTATCAATTCAACTATAGTAAGAAGCAGTGGTTAGGGACTCTGCCAGTTTTATTGGTTTCTAGTCTGATTATTGGGACTTCAATGAGTGGGATTTTCAATATCATGAAAAATGCTGATACCTTTAAACACTTAGCAGATCCAACGCCGCTTTTTGAAATGATCATTTTCTTTGGTGGATTGACTTTATTTTTACTGATTTCAGGGTTAATAAATTTTTTGATTTCAATTTTTAAGGAAGAATATCAACTCTGGACTGTTTTAGGTGCCAATCGTTCGCAGCTTTCATTATTGATTGGCGGGCAATTGTTTTTAATGGCCTTTATCTTCAGTGTCGTCACAACCATTCTCTCGATTTATTTAGCTGACGGATACTATTCCCTCATACAGTCTTTTGTAGGTGAAAAGAACCTTCCTAGTATTCCTTTTTCTTTTGATTGGCGGGCGGTCTTGCTTAGTTTGTTTATAGTACCCTTGATTGCTGGGACTAGCGGATACTACTATTCGAGAAAACTTTTGAAAATTGGAGAGCTTGATAGAGAAAAAATGGGTGATAAAAGGTGTCCTCTTCATTTAATTACTAAGGGGAGTTTTGCGCTTCTTGTTCTAGGGTTGTGGCTAAATTGTATCTATCTTTTATATTCAGCCTCTTTTACGAGTTCTCCCAATGTTAGATTTGATAGGCTCAGTTCAATTTTCTTTATGCTTTTGCTACATTTGTTCATTATTTACTTGCTGACTCCCTATCTTCAAATTTTTCAGCTAAAATTCTTATCCAAAGTTTTAGCGAAATCTAATTACACCATGATTCTAGCTAAATGGACTATTTTGTACAAACCTTCCTATTTTAAATCCTTACAGAGTTCAGTAGCCATGGGGATTACTTTAATTTCTGGTTTTTTATTATTAGCTCAGAATATCTCTGCTAGGTTCCAAACGGATAGTGTGACAGAGACCAAGGTTAGCTTTTTAGCTTTTCTTGCGGCTCCTATAGTTGTTATATTAGCTAACGTCATTTCTGTCACTATTTTATCTTCCCATCAAGATTTAAAAGATGTTAAACAGTTAAGTATTTTAGGGGTGTCAAAGCAAAATCATCTCTGGATCTTGCTATGCTATAGTTTGATTCAATCCCTTATTGTTTTTCTCACTTCGCTTTTGTTTAATCTCGTTATTCTTGTGATGGTTCTGTTTGGCGTCCATTTATTCAATTATTCTATGGTAGACTACACCCCTGTTTTTACCATTGATTTACTTGTATCAGTTTTACTATTTGTTTTTATATTTATAACAAAATCCATCAGTATACTGTATGAAAATGGTCTCGATACAGCAAAAGGTGCGTAATATTGGTTTATCTAATATCGTTTTAAGATTCCACAGAAAAATCTCATCATTCAGAGATTAAAAATATAGAAATAGATAAAGGTATTTTAAAAAACTACCAGATTGAAAGATTTTGGCCATTCAAAATATCAATAAATCAGCATTTCCATTTCTCAAGAATCAGTTCTTAGAGGTGCCCATAAGTATCTCAATAGACTAATGCATTTTATATCAAGTTGGTCTGTTTAAGAAATAAAAAATTATTTTGAAACTGTATTTTGAAAAGATGCCTGGCTTTACTCCTAATGATGTAAAAGTGGGTAACAGAAAAAATTTAGCGGAAGAATCAGGTAAATGCGCAAGGTTCTAAGTATTAACATATGACTAATTAAGGAGGAAATAGTTAATGAAAACTACACACTATAAATTTCACAAAGTAAAGAAACAATGGGTGGCAATTGCTGTAACAACTATGGCTGGTCTATCTTTGATGATGGTTGGGACTACAACATCTGTTAGTGCCGATAGTCAGTCTCAGGATTCCCAAGCAGTTCAAGTAACTCAGAACGATCAATCAGTCGTTGGTGATGGGAATCAAGTTAGTAGCTTTGATCAACCTATTCAAGCAGAAGAAAGTACGACTAATAGCCAGTCTGTTTCTGCAGAAGAAGTAGCTAAAGCTAATCAGCCCCAAGCAGGTTCTATCGCTACTCAAGATGATCGTCAGGATTCACCTGAGCTTAATCAAACTTGAATAGGTTACACTAAACTAGACAGAATTTATAAAGTGTTCTACACTAAAAGAAATCCTAAAGGAGACTATCATGTCTAGAAAAATTCGCCGTTACTTCACAGATGAGTTTAAACAACAAATCGTTGATCTTCACAATGCAGGTGTGAAGCGAGATTATCAAAGAGTATGAGTTGACCCCGTCTAGCTTTGACAAGTGGGTTAAACAAGCAAGAACAACTTGAAATTATGCTTACTTATCAGGATATGTTTGCGAGAATTTTTTTAAATTTTTTAAAAAAGGTAATGGCTTACTTGAATGGGCAAAGGGTTAGTCTATCAGATCTTGAAGATTATATTAACTTGATTGATCAGCTTGATAACCCTACACTTGTTATGTTTTTAAAAGTTAATTTAGAACAGATTATATCAGGAAAATAACTTTGTACAGATAAAAAGGTACTCTGAGTCTCATCCCGTCCAGAGTACCTTTTTGTGTGGAATTATTGTCTGCATAGAATCATTGATTGAAAAATTATAAATGAAAAAGTAGAGTGTTTATAATTTCGATAATCTATAAAAGTAATGGTAGTAGAACAATTGGCAGACAGAAAGTAAGAGTGATCAGTCTTTTAAATATAATAAATTTTAGCTCCCTTTTGTTCTCTTATTTTACCAGTAAATTTAGGTTAGGTTCATTATTCGCAAATATGAAAAATTCAAAAGAATGTTTTTCTTATTTGATAATTCTTAGAAATCGCAAAAATTGATGATAAGATAATGCTGTAAATTATTTTAATAGTTTACAATAAATGATGCTATATAGATTGGCTTTTTTATTTACTAATGATGAAAGAAGGGATATATATGTTAAAGAATATTAAAGAAAATAAAAATATCATTATTCCATTTGCACCACAAAATGATTCTGTTCAAGTCCAAGCCAGCGGAGTTCTTGCCTGGAGTTTCTGGGCTGTTGTAGGTAATGGATATAAAAACACTTCTACTCTTAAGCGACTAGTAACAAATTTCCAATTGATTGCAGCTCCTGTCGCTGAATAAGTGAAAAGGCAACAGTTTTCTGTACAAAATTTATAAAGTGTTTTTGTTAAACGATTGCTCTTTTAGTCATG
>NZ_JBHSAC010000009.1:0-25017 GCF_042649885.1 Streptococcus dentapri
TTTAGTATACTCCTAAACAGAGCAAAAAGCTCTTAGAAATGCAATTCCAAGAGCTTTGTCTTCAGTCTGAAATGAGGAGCTTTGCTCCTCAGTTTAATTGACCTCAATATCTCCGGTATCTCCTTCGATGGTCAGCTGACTTTTACCAGTCTTTCCTTGGATAAGGTCTGAGCTGATTTTTTTATCGCCTAAATCGACGGTGGCGGTAACGCTGGTTTCGGCCTTACTCTTTGGAGAAAGCGCAATCGCAGTATTCCCCATATCGGTGTTGACGGCTAAGGCTTTGTTAATGGTCAGGTTAGTGGCCGCTAGGTCGCCTAAATTAGTGTCTATCTTGCCTGAATCAATTTGTAGATTGTCTAAATTGAGGTTTCCTGAGTCCACCTTAATGTTTGCGTTAGACAGTAGGCTGTTTTTAATGGTTACGTCTCCCAGATCTTGTTCTAGATGAAAGGTTGAGATGGACTGATTCTCTAAGGTCAGGTTTCCTGCATCGGCATCAATGGCGACGTCTTTTAATGATGTATCCTTGGGAAGATTGATGACGAGCTTGTCGGCCTCATGATTTTGAAGCCAACCGAAGAAAGTTGTTATTTTAAAACCAATGACATCAGAGTTGTTGGTCTGATTGATGGTCAATTTGCCATCTGATAAGTCATGGGAAAAACTCTCTTTTTCCTTTTTGTAATAAATCAGACTGGCCTGTTTATCGGCTGTTCTCCTGATCTGAATGTCTTTAATTTCTGCTTTAATGGTCAAAGAGGTGACACGGTCTAAGGGGACTTCTTTTCGTTCGACCTTGCCATTTAAAGACCGTATGCCTCTGACCCCTCCGGCGGAAATACCGAAGCCAATAAGAAGGCTTCCCAGCAGTGCGCATCCTAAAGCTGATATGAGTAAAATACGATGTGATTTTTTCATGATTTTTTACCTCCTTTAATAAGCCACTGAATAAAAGAAATCATGATGAATTGAGACGCTTTAGCCAAGTGATAGGTCAATATGGCCAGCAGAATCGCAAGACCAATACTCAAAAAACTGCTCCCCAGACCGATGGCTAAGGCTGGTAAATCAAAGGTGAGCTGTGTCAGGCTTTCCCAAAGAAGGGCAAAACCTGTGACGAGGCTTGCCAAACTCAGAGTAGCTAGGGTGAGCAGCAGGGCAAAAATCACAATAACCAGAGTAAGCAGCAAGACTAAGATAACAATCAATAGCGGCAGAGCGACAGGTAACGCTAAAATCGCTAAAAGTGCAATCCAAAGGATATTTTGGGTGTTCTTTGAAGCGCTTCTATCAGCTTCACCCATTCTTTTTCCGAGAAGATTACTTAAGATTTCGTGGGCTGCTTCCTTGGGATTACCCAAATCTGCAATGACTTGAGCTTCGTTTTCAGGGCCTGCTTCATCAAAGTATTCTGCGAAATAGTCCATAGCCTCATCATAGTCCTGTTTTGGCAATTTTTTTAAGTACTTATGCAGTTTTGCTAAATATTCAGTTCTTGTCATGGCGAATGCTCCCTTCCGTGATGCCGTCAATTTTTGCCTTGTAGGCAGACCATTCTCCGCGGAGGAATGTTAATTGTCTGATACCTGACTCTGTAATAGAGTAGTACCTGCGTTTCCTGCCTTGGTATTGCTGGGAGTAGGTGCTGAGAAAGCCCGCTTTTTCCAAGCGCTTCAAGATAGGGTAGAGGCTGGATTCTTTAATATCCGCTAAGAGTTTAATGGTTTGGCTGATTTCATAACCGTAGGAATCCTGCTGCTCTACAATGGCTAAAATGAGGTATTCAATAAGAAGTGCTGATGTTGGAAAATACATAGTAACCTCCTTATGTAAAATTTTAATATATAAATATTTTATATATTAAGTATAAGTTATTTTGATAGGCTTGTCAATCGTTATATATAAAATTTTTACATATTATTTTGGGTATTAAAAAAAGAATCCCGTTAGGATTCTTTTTAGATGGTGTCGATGATTTCGGAAGATTTAGCCTCAGTAATCTGAAGATTCTTAACATCCGATAAGACAATTGGCACGATTTCGGTTGTCACTTCTGAAAACTGGAGGCCAAACCATTTGCTTGGTGAGGCGGTGAAGTGCTTAATAGCGGCCTTGGTCTGTAAAATAAAGCGATCAAAGGGGTTCATTTGTCCGCCTTTGGCTAGGCGCTCTTCAAGTATAATGAAGCGGAAATCCCCAACTTGCCTGCCTGGAGTGATGGTGTAAGTTTGGTCTTGCTTAGGGAGACGCCCAGAGGACATGAGGTCATTAACAATCGTTCTGAGGTATCGAGGAACTTCCTGACGCATCCGGAAGCCAAGGAAAAGCTCCAGACGGACAATGTAGTCAGTCCCCATCATGTCCGCTTTGTATTCTGCGGTATAAGGTTCATCAGTAACTTTGACATTGACAAACCAATACACGCGAGCTCTTTTAGGGCGTTTATCCAAAATGGAATACAGAATAGAGCGGTCAATCATGGTGTCATCCATGCGATTGGTCAGATAAATCACATTGGTCTGAAAGAGATCGTAATGCTCATCCTTCCGAAGCTGACCGAGTTGGTCTTTGAAGTCTCTTAAGTCAAGGGATTTGACATATTTAAAAATGATTTGGTTGGCCTTATACCAAATGTACATGAGCGATAAAATGAGGGCCGCTAGGATAACAACAACGTAGCCACCGTGCATAAACTTAACCGCTGAGGCGATAAAGAAGATGATTTCAATCAGAGCAAAGATGGACATGAGCAGATGGGCATGGGAGGCTTTAATTCCTCTTCGGATAAGATAGAAGGTCAGCAGGATAGTTGTCATTAACATGGTGATGGTAATAGCTAAGCCATAAGCTGCTTCCATATGGGCTGAAGTTTGAAAATGAAGGACAGTCGCAACAGTCGCCAGCCAGAGCGACCAGTTGATAACCGGAATATAGAGCTGGCCTAGATTTTGTCCAGGATAGGTAACCTTGAAACTTGGGAAAATTTTAAGGCGAATGGCTTCTGAGACCAGAGTGAAGGAGCCAGAAATGAGGGCCTGAGAAGCGATGATTGCTGCCAAGGTGGCAATGGTAACAGCGAAGATACTTAAAGAGGAAGGGATGGAAGCGAAGAAGGGGTTGTGCACCTCACTAGCAGACTGATGGTCTAAAATCCAGGCTCCCTGTCCAAGGTAGGAAAGCATGATACAGGCTTTGACAAAGGGCCAACTGACATAGATATTACCGCGTCCCACATGGCCTAAATCAGAATAGAGAGCTTCTGCCCCTGTTGTTGCCAAAAAGATTGATCCTAGAATAAAAATGCCTTTTTTATTGTCAGGGCTGAGAAGGAGTTCAATGGCATAGTAAGGATTGAAGGCTCTCAGAACCTCTAAGTGAGAAAAGGTGTTGATCAAGCCGGTTACTCCCAAGGAGGCAAACCAGAGCAACATCACAGGTCCAAAAACTTTGCCGATAAAACCTGTACCATATCTCTGAATGGAGAAAATAAGGGTCAGGATAAAAATGGTTGTGATGACGACGAGCGTTTGATCGCTGTAAAGCTGACTAAGTGCGGGGACACCTTCAAGCCCTTCAATAGCAGAAGTGACTGTCACAGCTGGGGTCAGGGCACCGTCAGACAGGAGAGTAGCCCCTCCCGATCATGGCTGGAATAATCAGCCAGGGAGCCATCTTTCGGACCAAGGTATAAAGGGAAAAGATACCACCCTCGTGATGGTTATCTGCCTTTAAGGCGATAATCACATACTTGACAGTCGTTATAATAGTCAGTGTCCAAAAAATAAGTGAAATAGCCCCTAGAATAAAGGCATCGGAAACCTGGTGGATGCCTCCTTGATTTTCTACCAAGGATTTCATGGTGTATAAGGGACTGGTTCCAATATCACCGTAAACCACACCGAGTGCAATGATAAAGCCGGCCTTATTAGCCTTATCAAAGGCTGACGATTGATGTTGCTGCATTCTATGCAACCTCCAAAATGCAAATCTAGCAAAAGCTGGACTCATTATAGCAAAAAAAGAGCAGGGACAACAGCTCTTTTTCTAAATTTCTGAAAAATCATTTTTCGGAGCTAGAAGACTTGTTATTCCCATCGTTTTTTGGTATGCTTATTGTGTCTTCAGGGCAGGGTGAGATTCCCGACCGGCGGTGATTTTTTTGCCGTTGACAATCTTTTGGTCTATCTTTGTCAGCTGGGCTTGCCTGCTTTAGGTATGTCTGTGCTGTCTCATCTAGGCAAAATGGTTGTCAGCTAAGCAGGAGAAAAGTCCGCGAGCGTAAGCTGATGTGGTGTGATTCCACAACCGACAGTATAGTCTGGAAGGGAGGAGACAAGGTTTTTGCTATACAAAAAGAATGGATTATTGTATCTTTTCTATTTTTGTCTATCGAAATGCTTCGCCTCCTTCAATTTGGAAAAATTGGAGGAATTTTTATGTCTACAACAACTCACACAACGCGTCGTTTGGCTTACATTGCTATTTTGTCAACGGTGTCTTTCTTGCTCATGTATGTGCAGTTTCCGCTGATCCCGGGAGCAGATTTTTTGCAGTTTGAGTTTTCAATCCTACCGGTCTTGCTCGCTCTGGTTATTTTTGATCTCAAGTCTGCCTTTGCAGTTTTGACCTTGCGAACATTGCTAAAATTTTTGCTCAACAATGGTGGTGTTGGGACACTCATAGGCCTGCCGATGAACTATATCGCCTTGAGCCTCTTTGTGTTCGCTTTGGCGCTCATTTGGAAGAAAAAACAGACGGTAGCTTCTTACATTTTAGCTGGGCTAGTCGGAACCTTGGCTTTAACAGCTGCTATGTTCTTGCTTAACTATGTTTATGCGGTTCCTTTATATGCGGCATTTGCTCACTTTGATATTAAAACCATGCTTGGTTTAGGCAATTATCTATTTATGATGGTCATTCCTTTTAACCTACTGGAAGGTCTGATTTTCTCTGTTAGCTTCGCTGCTCTTTACGCAGCTATTAGACCAATCATCGCGAAATTATAAAGATGTGCTATAATATCCATTATGAAAAATAAACAAGTCTATTTACTACGAGCCAGTTTTACAGTTTTAATTTTTGTACTGCTCGGCTATATTGTGAAATTCTATCCCGATGTCATTGAGGGCTTTGATAGGTCGGTACAATCAGCTATTCGCGGGAATCTACCGGATCCTTTGACCAGTTTTTTTAAGACCATTACCATTCTTGGTAATCCGGTGGTTCAAATCCTTCTCATAGCCTTGTTATTTGTCCTTTTCTTATGGAAAAAGTGGTACGCTGAAGCAGGTTTTATAGTTTCCAGTGGAGCAGTTGCCGGTTTGTTTATCTTGACTTTAAAAAATCTTTATCAGCGTCCTCGGCCAGAGCTTTCACAATTGGTCGAAGCTCATGGTTATTCTTTTCCTAGTGGCCATTCACTGTGCTTGATGATGATTTTTGGAAGTTTGATTATTATTGCTCACCAACGTATTCAAGCGCAAAATAGTCGTCGTCTTGTCGAAACAGTGTTAGGTTTGCTGATACTCCTAGTAGGCTTTTCCCGCATCTATTTAGGGGTTCATTACCCGACTGATGTCTTAGCGGGCTTTGTGCTAGGCTATGGCATGATTAATCTAATCTATCCTTTTTACAATCAAAAACGCTTCGAATGGCGTTTTCAGAGCAAGCAGAGATAAGAAAATATTTAGTAAGAGGCTGAGACCAAAGTCCTGCCTTTTTTGTTTTGTTCTAGCTTTACCATAATAACGAAAGGGGCAATTGGCAATCCTTATCCCTTGCTAGGCAAGCGATAGCGGTCAAGCTAATCAACTGTACAAAAAAAGTCAGGACGACAAAATCGAAATTGCGATTTTATACGAAAACTTCAAAAAAGCGTAAAAATTCCTCCCTTATGGTATACTAAGAGTGAAATTTTCTGGATTGTTAGCTCGTCTCTAACAATCTTTTTTGTGTCTTATGATAGTCGTGATAGGTTTGGTTAGTGGCTAATAAGTGATAAGCTAATTTCAAAAGGGTATGAGCGATAGCGATGGTGGCTTTCTGACTTCCTCGTCTGGATTGAATCTGGTGAAATTTTTGTGCAATAGGTTTTCCCTTTTGCCTTCTGACCGCAAAGACAGACTGGCAAAGGCAACGTTTGAGATAGGAATTACCGTGGCGAATCTTGGTGCTTCGTTTCTTGCCAGCGCTCTCGTTGTTGCCTGGACACAGTCCAGCCCAGGAGGCTAGGTGCCCCGCTGTAGGGAATTGTGTCATGTCAACGCCAACTTCGGAGATGAAGACAGCGGCTGTCCCTTCATCAATTCCTGGAATGGAATCCAATATCTCCAATTCTCTTTGAAATTGCTCTAGATAACTGTCGATACGGTCTTCCAATTTCTTGATCTTTTGGTCAAACACATCATAAATATCGAGGGCTTCTCGTAAAAGAAAACGGAAATGATTTGAGAAATAACCATCCAGAGCCTGCAAGAGTTGAGGCACTTTCCTTTTGAGCGAAGTGTAGACCGCTTTTGATACGGTCTTGGCGTCCATTACTTCACCTTCGCACAAGAGTTCTAAAAGATTGCGACCTGACTTTCCCATGATATCTTCGATATAGGTCGTTAGCTTGATGCCACCAGACTGCAGGATTTTGTGGATACGATTGACTTCTTTGGACCGAGATTCCACGTAAAACTTACGCTGTCTGGTCAAGTCTCGCAATTCTTGAATGGTTTCATCTGGCACAAAACTTTTAGGCAATAAGCCAATGCGAGTGAGCTTGGCAATCCAAAAGGCATCTTTCTTATCGGTTTTCTGACCAGGGATAGCCTTCATATGAGCTGGATTGGCTAAAATCAACTCAAAATCATGGCACAGGGCATGCCAGACAGGTTTCCAATAGACACCAGTGCTTTCCATACCGACAGCTTGAACCTGAAAAGTCAGGAGAAATTGGCGGCATTGCTCAAGGCCAGCAGAGGTTGTATCAAAGCGTGCTTCCTCACGTTTTGGACGAGTTGTGGTGAGTGAGCCATGCAGAACACAGACGACAATGTTAGATTGGTGGACATCAATTCCAGCGCAGGATTCGTAAAGGATATCCATAACGATGTTCCTCCTTCTAAAAAATGGAGAGCTTATCTACTGATTTGTAAAGTCGTATTTTTATACTCATGCTTAAAGCGATATTTTGGGGTCCTCGTCAGCAGAGTGGATTAGTTTGTCCCTCGATAGCGTTATCAATAAATCACCAACCACAAAGCCCTCACTAGGATTATACACCTAGCGAGGGCTTTTAAGCTTGTTTTCATTTTTCTGTGGGTGATTGCACAACAATCATCGCGGTTTGTCCCAGTTTCTTTTAATAAAACGTCTTGTTGATAGGCTGGACCATGATATAATAAAAGAAGATGAATAAGAAGTTGAAACTTAAATTTTAAGATTCATCAAAGGAGCTGATTATGGCTGATGATAAAAAACATTCCCACCATCATAATTTAACAGGGCAATCGACAGGGCGCATTTTTATAGCTTTTCTATCCAATTTTGTTTTTGCCATTATTGAAATGATTTTTGGCGGTATTTTTAATTCTAGTGCCATCTTGGCAGATTCTGTTCATGATTTTGGCGATGCTTTAGCTATCGGTCTGTCTTATTATTTTGAGCGCCTGTCTAAGCGCAGAAGTGACTACAAATATACCCTTGGATACTGGCGTTTCAGTCTTCTGGGAGCTTTGTTGACGGCGGTTATTCTCATTATGGGCTCTGTCTTGGTTCTATTTGAAAATGTGCAAAAATTAATGAAACCTGAGCCGGTTAACTACAACGGAATGTTGGTTCTTGGTTTGATCGCAATTGCTGTTAATATTGTGGCCAGCTATGTTTTAAACAGTAAGGAATCCGAACATGAGTCCATTTTAAGTCTGCATTTCTTGGAAGATATTTTAGGCTGGCTGGCTGTGATTGTGGTTTCCTTGGTGCTTAGGTTCACTAATTGGTATATTCTTGATCCGCTTTTGTCAATAGCCATTTCACTCTTTATTTTGAGTCAGGCTTTGCCAAAATTTATGAAGAATATCGTTGTTTTTTTGGAGCATGCGCCTACAAATTATAATATTCAAAAGCTAGAGTCAGAAATCTTAGATTTGGAATGGGTACAGGCCATTAACCAGTTTAACCTTTGGTCTTTAGATGGTCGGCAAAATATTGCCATGATTCATGTATTGGTTAGTCCGGATTGTGATGAAGCTTTGCTTAAAGACCGTGTTCACCATCTTTTCCACACCTATGATATCGTTGAGTCGGCTGTTGAATGCGATCACTCAACTTTTCAGCATCTCCATCACAGTCCCTATGCAAAATAGTCTAAAATGTTATAATAAAAGCTATGAAAAAACGTTACAATACGGTCAACGATTATTACCGTAAACTTTTTGACGAAAAAATTTTTAAACTTCCTATCGATGCAGGATTTGACTGTCCGAATCGTGATGGTACGGTTGCCCATGGCGGCTGTACTTTTTGTACGGTATCGGGATCAGGTGATGCGATTGTAGCACCTGAAGCTCCTATTCGTGAGCAGTTCTATCATGAAATTGATTTCATGCACCGCAAGTGGCCAGAGGTTAAAAAGTATTTGGTCTATTTTCAAAATTTCACTAATACTCACGATAAAGTCGAGGTGATTCGTGAACGTTATGAACAGGCAATCAACGAACCCGGTGTGGTCGGCATCAATATCGGAACCCGGCCGGACTGTTTGCCAGATGAGACCTTAGCCTATTTGGCTGAATTGTCCCAACGTATGCACGTTACCGTAGAACTTGGCTTGCAGACAACCTATGAAGCGACATCCGAGTTGATTAACCGAGCGCATAGTTATGAACTCTATGTCGAGACTGTCAAACGCATTCGTCAGCAGGCGCCAAAAATCGAGATTGTCTCCCACCTCATCAATGGCCTTCCGGGTGAAACCCACGAGATGATGCTGGAAAATGTTCGTCGCTGTGTGACGGATAATGATATTCAAGGCATCAAGCTCCACCTCCTTCACCTTATGACCAATACCCGGATGCAGAGAGATTACCATGAAGGCCGCTTGCAGCTGCTCAGCCAAGAAGACTATGTCTCTATCATCTGTGACCAGCTGGAAATTATCCCTGAGGATATTGTCATTCATCGCATTACTGGTGATGCTCCCAGAGAGATGCTGATTGGTCCTATGTGGAGTCTTAACAAGTGGGAAGTGCTAAATGCCATTGATAAGGAAATGGAGCGACGGGGATCTTATCAGGGCTATCGCTTGGAGGAAAACTTATGATCAAACGTCCTATCCACCTCTCCCATGACTTTTTGGCAGAGGTTCTAGACAAGGATAGTATTGCGGTGGATGCCACTATGGGCAATGGCAATGATACAGCCTTTCTGGCCAGATTGGCTAAGGCTGTCTATGCCTTTGATGTGCAGGAGCAAGCGCTGCAAAAAACCAAGGAACGTTTAGAACAGCTTGGTCTTGATAACGCCCAGCTCATTTTAGACGGACACCAAAATATTGATAAATATATGGATGAACCCATCCGAGCAGCTATTTTCAATCTAGGTTATCTGCCGTCAGCAGACAAAACGATTATTACCAAGCCTGATACGACGCTGGAAGCGATTGAGAAAATACTTAGGCGCCTTCAGCTTGGTGGCCGTATGGCTATTATGATCTACCACGGACATGAAGGCGGAAGCAGTGAAAAAGAGGCCGTTCTGAACTATGTCAAACAACTGCCTCAGGAAGCCTTTACCGCCATGTGCTACCAGCCCCTTAATCAGATTAATACACCGCCGTTTTTGGTGATGATTGAACGTCTAAAGGAGAAAACAGAATGAGAACCTTGTCGCTTAATGAAAAACTGGCTCAGATGAGAGCCAAATATTTAGATGACGATCACTACTATCAGGACGATCAGCTATCTGAACAAGATGTCAAAAAGTCTATCGCCATTAAGAAGAAGTTGGTCCAATTAGAATCTATCCGCTGTCAGAAATTACGTGCAGGTGATAATCTGACTTTGATTGATGATAAGATTGCTAAATTGAAAAAGGATTTTCAATCACGTGAAGACCATACTGACCGAAGGAGGTAGTCGTGACGTTACCCTTATTGATTATCACCTTTTTATTCACCCTCATTTTTTCGAATATCCTAAACCGCATTTTCCCAAAACTCCCCTTACCCTTAATTCAGATTGTATTGGGGATTATTATCGGCTTAGCTAACCAAAGGACAGGTTTTTCTTTAAATACTGATTTGTTTCTGGCCTTGGTCGTGGCTCCTTTATCATTCAGGGAAGGACAAGAAAGTGATTTATCTAGCTTTTTGAGGTATCGAAGTATCATTACTTACTTAATCCTGCCAACGGTTTTTGTCACGGCTATTTTTCTAGGGTTAGCAGCTCACTTTCTTTTGCCAGCCAGTATTTCAATGGCTGCCTGTTTTGCTCTAGGCGCAGCGTTAGGACCAACTGATGCTGTTGCTTTTATTTCGCTTTCCAAACGCTTTGCTTTTCCCAAGCGTCTTGAAGATATCCTTAAAATGGAGGGCTTACTGAACGATGCCAGCGGTCTGGTTGCTTTTCAATTTGCCACTGCCGCTATGCTCACAGGGGCTTTTTCCTTGAGTCAGGCCAGCATCAAACTTCTCTTAGCGATTAGTGGCGGGTTCTTAATCGGCCTATTTTTTGCCCTTCTTGACCGCTTGCTTATTATTTTATTGGAGCGGTTTGATGCCGCAGATGTCACAGGAACGCTTTTGCTAGAGCTGTCTCTGCCTATTGTTTCCTATCTTGTGGCCAATCTTTTTGATGTTTCAGGTATTATTGCTGTCGTGATTGCTGGACTTTCTCAGGCCAGTCGTCGGAAGGGAATCAATCTTTTTGATGCCGAGGTTGATCGTGTCGGACAAGTTGTCTGGAATACGGTCAGCTTTCTTTTAAACGGTTTCGTCTTTATCATTTTTGGCTATGAATTAACACGAATTGTTGAACCGGCCTTAAGCAATCCTCTTATCAGTAATCAGAGGTTAATGCTGCTGGTCAGTCTTTTTACACTTTTGCTTTTTCTGATACGTTTTATGATGATCAACCTTCTTTTTGCTTATCGTTATTGGCGGGAGAAGGAAAGGAAGCGTTATAGTTTTCGCAACAGTCTGATTCTCACGTTTTCCGGTGTTAAGGGAACCATGTCAATTGCGACCATCTTGCTTTTGCCACAAATAGGCTCTTACGAGTACAGCTTGATTTTGTTTACCGTCGGTTCCGTCACGCTGTTGAGTTTCTTAATGGGGGTCTTGGTTCTGCCTCTTATTGCACCGCCCAAACAAGAAGAGGCTGATATTGATCATCTTGCTCTGGTAGCTATTTTAAATGAGGTTGTCGACTTATTGGAAGAAGACTTGAGTCAGACAGATCAAAAATTACCACTTTATATGGCTATCGATACGTATAATGAGCGCATTAAGCATTTGATTTTAGAGCAAGAAAGCAAAGGCGTCAAACAAGAATTAGCTTATTTGCAGCTGATGATTCTCGAAGTTGAGAGTGACGGTCTTGAGTATGCCTATCAGGAAGGTCAAGTTAATATTGATGAGTACCGTATTTATCAGCGCTATCTAAAATATCTGGAGCGCCGTATCAACCGGGGGCTTGTTTCCAGTTTTTATTATTTCACACTGGTCAGTCTGCGGATTGGTCGACTCTTAATCCGTGAATTCTTTACTTTGGTGCCAACCCTGCGTCGCTTCCTTAAAGGAAAATCTTCAGTTAGACGTTTGAATCGGAAAACGAAAGAAAATCTGTCTCATCTCTACCTTTCAAATACAGAATTGGTTCTAGAAAGTCTGGAAAACTTAGAAGGGGTCTACAATCAGTCTTTAATTGCTTTTTTACAGAGGTCCAGATTGCAGGAAGCACAAATTATTGAATCAGGCCTTTTTGTGGAACGGATTATTGCCCGTTTAAGACCGGATAATAGCGATGAAATGCTGAGGGGGTTTTATCTTGAGCGTAAGGTCATTGCTGAATATGAGCGTAAACGTGTGATTAGCAAGCGGTTTGCAAAACGTCTGCGTAATAATGTCAACAACCTCGAAAGCTTTTCTCTGAAAGAAAGCAATGATTTTATACCTCTTGATTTGACTGCTTCTAACTAAAAAACGGCCTTGGCCGTTTTTTTATAATTCAGGTTTGATGAAGAAGCGTTCCTCGTCAATTGGGATGATGCGCACCTGATGGTCATAAAAATCAGATAGGCATTCTTGGCTGATAATGTCTTCTTTTTTGCCTTGAGCGGCAATGCCACCATTTTTCAAGAGGAGGATATGATCCATTTTTTTGGTGATTTCTTCGGCATGATGGGTCACATAGATGACCAAGGGAGCGTGGGGCAGTTCTGTGATGTGATCGACCTGTTGCAGCAGTTTTTCACGGGCGAATAGATCAAGTCCGCTGGTCGCTTCGTCCAAAATGATAATATCAGGTGCTTCCATCAGACTGCGGGCGATGAGCAGGAGTTGTTTTTCCCCTTGGGAAAGGCTGGCGTAAGTTCGGCCGATGAGGTGCTGACCGCCGATGGCTGTCAGCATATCCCGCGCCTGATTTAGTTCTGTTTCACCGTAGGCCTTGTAGAGGATGCTGCTCTTGTACTTCCCTGTCAGAACAATTTTCTCGGCCAGCATCTGCTTGGGCAGCCGCTCTGCGATAAACGAGCCGACAACTCCGATTTTTTGGCGCATATCAGGAATATCTCCCTGACCAAATGTGGTGCCAAGAATTTCAACTTCCCCTTCAGAAGGCCAATATTCAGCCATAATGAGCTTTAAAAGCGTCGTCTTGCCGGATCCGTTGAGCCCTAGAATAGCCCAGGTCTGACCTTTCTCAACACGCCAGTTCAGGTTCTTTAGCAGGGTTTTGCCCTGTCTTTTTAACGAAACATTTGTCATTGAAATGAGCGGCATATCAATCCCCTTTTATGTAAAATCAACTATATTATAGCATAAAAGCCTGCTCTTTTTTTGAAAGAATAGGTGACTTTTTGGACACGCTTTTTGAAAATATGCTATAATATTGGCACTATATCAATTTAGGAGAAACCATTCTAATGGAAGACCCGAGCAGTCAGAACATGCTTTTTCAATTTATCTTATTAATCCTTTTAACCTTGTTAAATGCTTTTTTTGCCGCTTCTGAGATGGCTTTGGTATCGCTCAACCGTTCGCGTGTGGAACAAAAGGCGCAAGAAGGGGATAAAAAATATATCCGTCTTATCAAGGTACTGGATAAGCCTAATAATTTCCTCTCAACGATTCAGGTCGGAATTACTTTTATCGGTCTCTTACAAGGGGCTAGTTTGTCAGCTTCGCTAGGAAGTGTCATTGCTTCTTGGTTCGGTGGTTTGGCTTGGGCACAGACCCTTGGCTCAGCCATCTCTTTGATTTTTTTGACCTACATTTCTATCGTGCTTGGTGAACTTTATCCCAAACGCATTGCCTTAAATTTGAAGGACAATTTGGCCGTTGTCTCTGCTCCGATTATTGTGGTGCTTGGTAAACTGGTCAGTCCTTTCGTCTGGCTCCTGTCAGCTTCCACTAACCTGCTCAGTCGCATGACTCCGATGACCTTTGATGATGCAGATGAGAAGATGACTCGTGATGAGATTGAGTATATGCTTACCAATAGTGAAGAGACCTTGGATGCTGAAGAAATTGAAATGCTTCAAGGGATCTTTTCTCTCGATGAGCTCATGGCGCGTGAAGTTATGGTACACCGGACAGATGCCTTTATGGTAGACATCAATAATGAGCCTCAGGAGATTATTAAAGAAATTTTGAAGAAGAATTTCTCCAGAATTCCGGTATACGATGATGATAAGGATAAGATCATCGGTCTCATTCATACCAAGAAGTTGTTAGCGGCTGGGGTTGAAAATGGTTTTGAGAATATCAACCTCCGTCGGATTTTGCAGGAACCTCTCTTTGTGCCCGAAACTATTTTTGTCGATGATTTGCTAAAAGAACTGCGCCGGACGCAGAATCAAATGGCAATCTTGCTGGATGAATACGGTGGGGTTGCTGGTCTTGTTACTCTGGAAGACTTACTGGAAGAGATTGTCGGTGACATTGACGATGAGACAGATAAGGCTGAGGTTGAGGTTCGTGAAATTGATAAGGATACTTATATTGTTCTAGGAACCATGACCTTGAATGATTTCAATGAACATTTTGGTACTGAACTGGATAGTGACGACGTTGATACAATCGCTGGTTTCTATCTGACTGGCGTTGGTAACATTCCATCTCAGGAAGAAAAAGAGAGCTTTGAGCTCGATAGCGGTCAACACCATCTCCAATTGATTAACGATAAAGTTAAAGAGGGACGGGTAACAAAAGTTAAGGTTATCATCAGTCCTGTCCAAGTAGAAAAGGAAGATGAAGAGTAAAGAGAGTGGGACAATCGATAAATTGTGATACAATCGCAATTTATCGATTTTGTCATCCCGCCTTTTTCTGCACAGTTGATTAGGTTGCCAGCTATCACTTGCTTAGCAAGGGATAAGGACTGCCAATCAACCTTTACCTTAATCTGGTAAGCTAGAGCAAAACAAAAAAGGCAGGACTTTTGTCCCAGCCTCTTTTATGACTTCAAATGACTTGTTGGATTTCTTTTTTATATTTCTGCTCAATGCTCTTATCTGGCTTTTTAAAAATAAAAAGGATATAATTAATAGTATAAAAACGTTTACAAGGAAGGATTGTTATGGGAGCAGAAATCGACTACCGTCAAGTAACTGGTATGATTCATTCAACAGAGAGTTTTGGAACGGTTGATGGGCCCGGAGTGCGTTTTGTCATCTTTATGCAAGGCTGCAAAATGCGCTGTCAATATTGCCATAATCCTGATACTTGGGAGATGGAGACTAATATGTCAACAGAACGAACGGTGGATGATGTGCTCAATGAAGCCCTTCGTTATAAGGGCTTTTGGGGAGATAAGGGAGGTATCACTGTTTCAGGTGGTGAGGCCATGCTCCAGATTGAATTTGTAACGGCTCTTTTTACAGAAGCCAAAAAATTGGGAATTCATTGTACATTGGATACTTGTGGCTTTGCCTATCGTCCTACTCCTGAGTATCATGAAATTGTTGACAAACTATTGGCAGTGACGGATCTGGTTTTGCTGGATCTCAAAGAAATCAATCCCAAACAACACATGATTGTAACGCGCCAACCTAATAAGAATATCTTGCTTTTTGCTCAGTACCTTTCCGATAAAAAAATCCCTGTCTGGATTCGTCATGTTTTGGTCCCTGGTCTGACCGATTTTGATGAGGATTTGATTGAATTGGGGAAATTTGTAGAAAAACTGGATAATGTTGATAAATTTGAAATTTTGCCTTATCATACTTTGGGAGAATTCAAGTGGCACGAACTGGGGATTCCTTATACCTTAGAAGGTGTTAAACCGCCTACCAAGGAGCGGGTGCAAAATGCCAAAGAATTGATGCATACAGAGTCTTATAAGGACTACCTCAATCGTGTCAATCAAACACAAGCTCAAGGTTAAAAAATTATAAAGCTAGGACAAAAGTTCTGGCTTTTTTGATATAATAGAAAGGCCTATTTTGAAGGCAGACTTAATTTTTAATTAGAAAAGGTAAACTATGGAAATTTTAGAAAAAAAATTAGCGTCAGATTTTGGAATTGTTTTTGACAATAAATCTCTCCTGCAAACTGCTTTTACTCATACTTCTTATGCCAACGAGCATCGTTTCCTAAACATTTCACATAATGAGCGTTTGGAATTTTTAGGAGACGCCGTTCTGCAATTAGTAACTTCCCGCTATCTTTTTGAGAGATATCCTGAAAAACCGGAGGGAGATCTTTCTAAGATGCGTTCGATGATTGTTCGTGAGGAAAGCCTAGCAGGCTTCTCACGCGATTGTGGTTTTGAAGAACATATTAAGCTCGGTAAAGGGGAGGAGAAATCTGGTGGTCGCAATCGTGAGACAATATTGGGAGATTTGTTTGAAGCCTTTTTAGGAGCCCTTTATTTAGATAAGGGACTGGATACTGTTGAAAAGTTTTTGGATCAGGTTATGATTTCTAAGGTTGAAGCGGGAGAATACGAGCGTGTTAAGGACTACAAGACAGCTCTGCAGGAAGAACTACAGGTTAAGGGAACGGTCCTGATTGAGTATCGCATCGTCGCAGAGGATGGGCCTGCCCATGAGAAGGTGTTTGATGTTGTTGTATCCGTCGATGGAAAAAACCTTAGCCAAGGAAGGGGCAAGTCAAAAAAGCTGGCAGAGCAGGATGCTGCCAAAAATGCCCTAGCACAACTAGGACGGGGTTAGTATGTTTCTAAAAGAGATCGAAATGCAGGGGTTTAAATCATTTGCAGATAAAACCTGTGTTGAATTTGACCGTGGGGTGACAGCAGTTGTCGGTCCCAATGGTTCTGGAAAATCAAATATCACAGAAAGTTTGCGCTGGGCTTTGGGAGAGTCTTCAGCTAAGAGTCTGCGTGGCGGCAAGATGCCTGATGTTATCTTTGCTGGAACTGAAAATCGCAGCCCCTTAAATTTTGCTCAGGTCAGTGTTTTACTGGATAATTCGGACCATTTTATTGAAGGTGCGGAAGATGAAATCCGTGTTGAACGTCATATTTACCGCAATGGTGACAGCGATTATTTGATTGATGGGAAAAAGGTTCGTCTGCGTGATATTCATGATCTTTTCATGGATACTGGTCTAGGACGTGATTCTTTTTCGATTATTTCTCAGGGTCGGGTTGAAGCCATTTTCAATAGCAGACCAGAAGAACGCCGTGCGATATTTGAAGAAGCTGCTGGGGTTCTCAAGTATAAGACCCGCAAAAAGGAAACCCAGCAAAAATTAGATAAGACTCAGGATAACTTGGACCGTCTAGAAGATATCGTCTATGAATTGGAAGGCCAGATGAAGCCCTTAGAAAAGCAAGCGCAGACAGCCAAGCAATTTCTTATCCTAGATGAGGAACGTAAAGACTTAAATCTTAATATCTTAATTGAAGATATTAAGACTTTTAGATCTAATCTGGATGATAGGCAGGGGCAGCTGGAACAGGTCAAAGGAGACCTTAAAGCTTACTATGAGCAGCGTAATCGTCTGGAAACAGAAAATCAAAAGCTCAAAGAACGCCGACAAAGTTTGTCAAAGGAAATGGATCAAAAACAGGCCGATCTGCTTGAAGTAACCCGTCTGATTGCAGATTACCAACGCCAAATAGAAGTTATTTCGCTGGAATCCAACCAAAAGGCTGAGAAACAGGCCGATGCTGAGAGCCTCTTAGCCAATTTGGAGGAGCAAAAGCAAGATTTGGTGCAGGCGATTGCCGATAAGCAGGCTCAAGAGGCAAGTCTGGCTGGGAAATTGGCAGCTTTGAGAGAGCAGATTGCTGATCTTGAGAAGGAATTGTCACGTTTTTCAACAAGACCCGATCAAATTATAGATGGTCTCCGTGAAGATTTCGTCGGTCTTATGCAAGAGGAAGCCAATCTCTCTAATCGTCTGACTGCTCTGCAATCAGATATTGAGCAAGAAGAACAAGCAAGGGCGGAAGAGTCGGCTGAGCGTCAGCAACTGATCAAAGATTTGGCTCAGACTAAGGAGAAAGCTCAGGCAGCCCTCGATGTCTTCCGAGCGGCTCAGGCTAAGGTTAAAGAACTTCTGGAGACTTATCAAGATCAGGCTAGAGAAGCTGAACAGGCCAGAGCTCATTATCGCGAACAACAGGGTAATATGTTTGCTCTTATAGATCAGATTAAGGAAAAAAAAGCCCGTCAGAGAAGTCTGGAAGCTATCCAAAAAAATCACAGCAATTTCTATGCTGGAGTTAAGGCGGTTCTCCAACAAGCTGAAAAGCTGGGAGGAATAATCGGAGCAGTCTCTGAGCATCTGTCTTTCAATCCAGACTACCAGACTGCTCTGGAAATTGCTCTGGGTGGCAGTAGCCAGCATATCATCGTAGAAGATGAGGCGGCAGCCAAGAGAGGAATAGATTTTCTGAAACGTCATCGTCAGGGGCGGGCAACTTTTCTGCCCTTGACCACTATTAAACCGCGCCGGATGGCAGAGCATAATTTAGATAAAATTCAAGCTGCTTCCGGATTTCTGGGATTGGCTAGTGACTTGGTGGAGTTTGATCAAAAACATATCAATATATTTCAGAATCTCTTGGGTGTCACTGCGATTTTTGATACGATTGACCATGCCAATAAGGCTGCTCGTGCGGTTCACTATCAGGTACGGTTAGTGACTTTGGATGGCACCGAATTGCGACCGGGCGGCTCCTTCTCAGGTGGTGTCAACCGCAACAACAATACAACCTTTATCAAACCAGAATTGGATAATTTAACTGCTGATTTGAACAAGCTAAGAGAGCGTTTGAACGAGCAGGAAACCTTGGTAGATGGACTGAAAATGACTCTGTCGCAAAAGGAAGAGGCACTAACGACTCTCAAGGACGCTGGTGAGGCCGCTCGTTTGGAAGAGCAAAAGACTGATTTAGCCTATCAGGGTCAAGCTGATCGTCTGGCGGATTTGAACAAAGTCTTTAATGGCTTATCGGATGATGATCAGAAATCTAACTCCACTAGCCTATTAGCGGAGAAAGATAAAGCAGAAACTGCTTTGGCTGATATCCTTAAACAAAAGAAACATGTGCAAGCGCAGTTAGACAAAATTAAAGATGATAAGGACACAATCACTTCCGAGGTCAACCGGTTAACAGACGAATTGTCTCAGACCAGATTGTCAGAGCGTGAAATCATTGGTGAGGAACGTTTTGCTCAAAATGAGCTTAGACGTCTTCAATTAGACTTTGCGGATCTTGAAAAAGAAATTGCAACAACTACTCAAGTTCTTAGTGCTCAGGCCAGTGATCTATCGGAGGATCAGGTACCAGCATTGGCTAAACAGCTAGAAGAGACTCAAGAGCGTAAGACAGAACTTGAAACGAGCCTGATTCGCCTGCGCTTTGAAGTTGAGGATTGCGATGGACAGTTGGATGACCTCGAGGAGCAGGTACAGACTGCAGGTAAGCGCAATGAAGAATTAATTCGGCGTCAGGCTCACTTGGAGGCCGAGATTGAAAGTTTATCAGATAAGCTCCGAGGTTTTGCTCGTCAATTATCGGAAGACTACCAAATGAGCTTTGAGCAGGCTATCCAGCAAGCTAATCCTGTAGAGGATTTACCAGCAGCTAGGCAGCAACTGACCAGTCTCAACCGCCAAATTAAAGCTCTGGGAGCAATCAATTTAGAGGCGATTGAGCAGTATGATGAAGTCAGCACGCGCTTAGAATTCCTTAATAGTCAGAAATCGGATTTAATTGAAGCTAAAAATCTTTTATTAAATACAATTAGTGATATGGACGATGAAGTTAAATCGCGTTTCCATACTACTTTTGAAGCTATTCGTGAGAGTTTCAAGCAAACCTTCGTTCAAATGTTTGGCGGGGGTTCGGCTGACTTGATTCTCACAGAGAGCGATTTACTAACGGCTGGTGTAGAGATTTCTGTTCAACCGCCGGGTAAGAAAATTCAGTCCCTTAATCTGATGTCAGGCGGGGAGAAGGCTCTCTCAGCTCTCGCTTTGCTCTTTGCGATTATCCGTATCAAGACAATTCCTTTTGTTATCCTCGACGAGGTAGAAGCAGCCCTTGATGAGGCTAATGTCAAACGCTTTGGGGACTATCTCAACCGTTTTGATAAGTCCAGTCAGTTTATTGTCGTGACTCACCGCAAAGGGACTATGGCAGCTGCGGATAGTATCTATGGTGTAACCATGCAGGAATCAGGTGTTTCTAAGATTGTCTCTGTCAAACTTAAAGATGCTGAGGAGATGTTGGACTAAAGGATCTTTTATAATAATAAAAAGCCGTACTCATATGGCCCTTTACTTAGGATGATTATTCCTAGTGAGGGAACAGATATGAGTGGGCTTTTTTATAACAATTTTCGATAGCTGCTGTAATTTCTGCTGACTTCTTTTTGGAAGAAAAACGTTGGCCATTGTCTTTTCGATCGATTAAAAATTTGGAAAAATTCTATTCAATACGCTTATTTATAGGTCCAACAGCTTGATCTTTACCCCTTGATAAAGGGGACTGAATTTTTTTCCATCTACTTTGATCTTAGCAAAGCGTGGGAAGGTCGTGTTGTAGTTAAGAGTGCAGAAATTATTGACCTCTTGAGCGCTGCCGAAAGCTTACCCCATATATTGATTACAGAGGAAATCGAGGATTTCAAATCCTTGATCTTGGTACTTATCATATAGAGCTTGTAATCCTTGGTATTGTGGAGTCAGTCCTGCCATTTTGACAAGGAGAACACCTGTTCCTCATTAATCTAAGGGCACAGTAATCCCATCTTGTCCAGCCACAGTAAAATCATAAATCATTATTACAAAATCTCCGGTCTTTTCTACACTTTATTAAAGTGGGGAGAATGTTTTGGTTTAGGAGAAAAATTATAAGAGCTTAAAAGATAGAATCCGAACAGTATCCATTAGTATTTGAAAAAGGCTTTAGTTTTCTCTCTGAAAGTGATATGATTAGAAAGTATTATGCTAAGTTGAATAAAGGAGCAATGATTGTGACGATAAAAAAACTTGAAGCTAGTAGTGATCAGAACATTATTACCGAGGAAGTGCAGATTCTAAAGGGAATTTTGGAAGATACCACGCGCCAAATGATTGGGGACGAAGCTTTTTCCAAAATTCAAAGACTCATTGACCTATCTTACAAAGAGGAGTATGGGGAACTAGAAAAAGTCATCCATGAGATTTCTAATGATGAGATGGTTGTCATTGCGCGCTATTTCTCTATTTTACCCATGTTGATCAATATTTCTGAGGATGTGGACTTGGCTTATGAAGTCAACCATCAAAATAATACCGATATGGACTATCTTGGGAAAATTTCGACAACCATTGATTTGGTAGCTGAAAAGGAAAACGCTCAAGATATTCTCCAGCATGTCAATGTTGTGCCAGTGTTGACAGCCCATCCTACTCAGGTTCAACGTAAGACCATGCTTGAGTTAAACAATAAGATTCATGAACTCTTGCGTAAACACCGTGATGTTAAATTGGGTCTGATCAACAAGGATAAGTGGCAGGCAGATTTGCGTCGCTATATTGAAATTATGATGCAGACCGATATTATCCGAGAACAAAAACTCAAGGTGACCAATGAAATCACTAATGTCATGGAGTACTACAACACTTCTCTCATCAAGGCTATTACCAATTTGTCGTCTGAATATCAGCGTCTGGCTGCAGAACGCGGAATTGTCTTGGAAAATCCTAAGCCGATTACTATGGGGATGTGGATCGGTGGGGACCGCGATGGGAACCCTTATGTAACAGCTGAAACCCTTCGTATATCGGCTACCGTTCAGAGCGAAGTCATCTTGAATTATTATCTTGAAAAGCTCAATGTCCTCTATCGCAGTTTTTCACTTTCCACTCACTTAACTAAGACCTCAGATGCCGTGAAACGTCTAGCAGAGCTTTCAGATGATAAATCGGTTTATAGGGAACATGAGCCTTATCGTAGAGCTTTTAGTTATATCCAGTCCAAGGTGACTCAGACCTTGCTTGAGCTCCACACACACGACCTTGGCCAACTTCATGTTAATAAGAATAGAATCAATATAAGTAATAATGTCATCGCTAATTATGTTCAAGGTCAGCTAGCTCATGTGGCCGCAGAATTAGAAGAAGATAAACCTGCTTCTTATAAGACAGCCCAAGAATTTAAGGCTGATTTATTGGCGATACGAGATTCCCTTTTGAATAATGGGGATGATGCTCTGCTGACAGGGGATTTTGAAGAACTTTTACAGGCAGTGGAAGTTTTTGGCTTCTACTTGGCTAGTATTGATATGCGTCAGGATTCCAGTGTTCAAGAAGCCTGTGTGGCAGAATTGCTCAAGTCAGCCAACATTGTGGATGATTACAGCAGTCTCTCCGAAGAAGAAAAGTGTCAGGTTCTAGTTAAAGAACTTTTGGAGGATCCACGTACGCTATCGTCAACTCATGTTGAAAAATCAGAGCAGTTACAAAAAGAATTAGCTATTTATCAGACAGCGCGTGATATGAAGGATCTGCTGGGAGAAGATGTCATTAAGCAACATATCATTTCTCACACCGAAAGTGTTTCCGATATGTTTGAGTTGGCTATTATGCTCAAAGAAGTCGGTTTGATTGATAAGGATTCAGCTCGCGTGCAAATTGTGCCTCTTTTTGAAACGATTGAGGATTTGGATAATGCCACAGCCATTATGGAAAACTATCTGGCTTATGATATTGTCCAAAAATGGATCGCTTCTAAAGACAACTATCAAGAAATTATGCTGGGTTACTCGGACAGTAATAAAGACGGTGGCTATTTGGCATCTGGTTGGACACTTTATAAGGCACAAAATGCTCTGACGAAAATTGGTCAAGATCGTGGTATTAAAATCACTTTCTTCCATGGTCGCGGCGGAACAGTTGGTCGCGGTGGTGGTCCTTCTTATGAAGCTATCACTTCACAGCCTTTCGGATCTATCAAAGACCGCATCCGTTTGACTGAACAAGGAGAAGTGATAGGTTATAAATATGGCAACAAAGATGCTGCTTACTACAATCTCGAAATGCTGGTATCAGCAGCTGTCAACCGTATGGTAACGCGCATGATTGCAGATCCTGATGAAATTGATGGTTTCCGAGACGTCATGGATGACATCGTGTCGGATTCGGATCTTATCTACCGTGAGTTAGTTTTCGATAATCCTCATTTCTACGATTATTTCTTTGAAGCTAGCCCTATTCGAGAAGTATCCAGTCTCAATCTTGGTTCTCGCCCAGCTGCCCGCAAAACTATCACCGAAATTTCAGGTCTACGTGCTATTCCTTGGGTCTTCTCTTGGTCACAAAATCGGATTATGTTCCCGGGTTGGTACGGTGTCGGCTCAGCCTTTAAACACTTTATTGAGGCAGAAGAAGGCAATCTCGCTAAATTGCAACACATGTATAAAACTTGGCCTTTCTTTAATTCTCTTTTATCAAATGTTGATATGGTCTTGTCCAAGTCTAATATGAATATAGCTTTCCAATATGCCCAACTGGCAGAATCACAGGAAGTTCGCGATGTCTTTAACATCATTCTTGATGAGTGGCAGTTGACCAAAAATGTTATTTTGGCCATTGAAGAACATGAAGCACTTTTAGAAGAGTATCCATCGCTCAAGTCTAGTTTGGACTACCGCCTACCTTACTTCAATGTATTGAACTATATTCAAATTGAGCTGATCAAACGTCTGCGTAATGAGGGGTTGGATGAAGATACTGAAAAACTTATCCATATCACCATCAATGGTATCGCGACCGGACTGCGTAACTCAGGTTGATGACTAAAAAGGTTTTGGAAAACCATTCTAAGACCTTTTTAAATGATTATCAATCTTGGAGAAACTGTCCCTGCTCACTCAGGTGTTCAATCTTTTAATTTGCTGCTAAACATGATATACTTTTTAAAGATATGTAAGCTAAGTGATTGGAGAAATCATGAAAATTGATAAGAAGCACCTGCTGAATTATTCGATAGTAATTCCTTATTTAGTGCTATCTGTGATCGGCTTGATTGTTGTTTATTCAACAACCAGTGTTACTCTCATTAAGTATAATTTAAATCCATTTAATTCGGTTTTAAATCAGGGAGCTTTTTGGGTTGTAAGTATGCTGGCCATCACCTTTATTTACCGATTAAAATTAAACTTTTTAAAAAACAAACGCATCTTGTCCATAGCTCTTTTTATTGAAGTCATTTTGCTAGTCATTGCCAAGTTCTTCTCGGAGGAAATCAATGGGGCCAACGGTTGGATTTCCCTTGGTCCTATTACCTTTCAGCCTGCTGAGTATTTGAAGTTAATTATGGTCTGGATGCTGGCCTTCACCTTTTCTAGACGGCAGAATGATATTGAAGTTTATGACTATCAGGCCCTGACTCGAAGACGTTGGTATCCGCGTTCATTAGATGATTTGAAGGATTGGCGTGTTTATTCCCTCATAATGGTTGGTTTGGTTGTTATCCAGCCTGACTTAGGAAATGCTGCTATCATCGTTTTGACGGGTATCGTCATGTTTGCAGTTAGCGGGGTGGGTTACCGTTGGTATGTTGCTCTCATGGGAACTATCGCTGGGATATCAGCGCTCTTTCTAGGAATCATTGGGACAGTCGGTGTCAAGACTATGGCTCATGTTCCTGTCTTTGGTTATGTCGCTAAACGCTTCAGCGCCTTCTTTAATCCTTTTAAAGACTTAACTGATTCAGGTTTGCAGCTGGCCCATTCTTATTACGCTATGAGCAATGGCGGTTGGTTCGGCCGCGGTCTAGGCAATTCCATTGAAAAGAACGGCTATCTCCCTGAGGCGACAACTGACTTCGTCTTTTCTATCGTTATTGAAGAACTAGGGTTCATTGGTGCCGGTTTGATTTTAGCACTAGTCTTTTTCCTCATCTTGCGTATCATGCTGGTCGGTATTAAGGCCAAGAATCCCTTTAATTCAATGATGGCTCTAGGAATTGGTGGTATGATTTTGATGCAGGTCTTCGTCAATGTCGGAGGAATATCAGGACTGATTCCATCAACAGGAGTTACCTTCCCCTTTCTATCGCAAGGGGGGAATAGTCTCTTGCTCTTATCTGTAGCTATCGGTATTGTACTCAATATTGATGCCAATGAAAAACGTGAAGAGATTTATCAAGAAGTGACCGAAGAAATTCACCGCAGCGGAACTCAAGAATTTAAAGTGATTAGCTAGAAAGTGAAACCAAAATAGTTGAATATTAGCTGAAAAATTTAGAAAAGTACCCTGCTTAAGCAGGGTACTTCAGACCGAAGACAAACTTCTTTTTGGAGGTTTGTCTTTTTTGGTGTCTCTTATCTTTAAGATGA
>NZ_JBHSAC010000010.1:0-55725 GCF_042649885.1 Streptococcus dentapri
TTTAGTATACTCCTAAACAGAGCAAAAAGCTCTTAGAAATGCAATTCCAAGAGCTTTGTCTTCAGTCTGAAATTCAGCACTTAAGTGCTGAATTTTTTATCTTATTTAGCAGCTTTAACTTCAAAACCTTGGGTTACTGCTTCAGGAAAATTTGCTTCAACAATTTCCGCACAGTGATCACAAATTTTAGCATTATAGCTACGTTTTTTCGTAGTTACATCATTGCGACGACAGCGATCACAGACATCACCTTGGGCATGTTCAACTGTGAAAGTCAAATCATCAAATTGCAAGGCTCCTGCTGGAGCTGGAGCATCTGTTACTGTCAGTTGGGAAACAATCAAAAGCTGAGCGATATCGCTGTCTAAACTGTCCAGTAAGCTTTTCGTTTCTTGATCAGCATAAATGGTCAAATGAGCTTCCAAAGATTTACCGATAAGTTTTCCATTGCGGGCTTCTTCCAAGGCCTTCTGAGCTTGAGTACGGAAATTCATGAAGGTTTCCCAGATTTCAAGTAAAGCCTCCTGATTTTCAAATGTTTCTACCTCCGGCATCTCAGCTAATTGAACAAACTCCTCTTCTTCTTGCTCGAGATAAGACCAGATTTCTTCAGATGTATGAGGCAGAATTGGAGTCAGCAATTTAGTGATTTTAACCAGAATATCATAAAAAACAGTTTGCATTTGGCGACGCACCAAGCTGTCTGCTGCTTCAATATAGACTACGTCTTTAGCAAAATCCAAATAGAATGCTGATAAGTCAACTGTAAGGAAGTTATTAACCGCCTTGTAGGCACTCATGAAATCATAATTTTCATAAGCTTCAAGAATAGTTTTCACCAGTGTATTAAATTTAGCAGTCATATACTGGTCAACCTGACGCAAATTTTCGTAAGCGACGGTATCCTCTTTCTTGAAATCGGAGGTATTAGCCAGCAAGAAACGCAAAGTATTACGAATCTTACGGTAACTTTCTGATACTTGTCCAAGAATTTCCATCGAAACACGAACATCATTATCCGTATCGACAGAGGCTACCCAGAGACGAAGGATCTCTGCCCCGTATTGCTTAGCAACATCATTTGGCAAAATGGTATTCCCTTTAGATTTAGACATTTTCTCACCTTTACCATCGAGGACGAATCCTTGTGATAAGACAGCTTTATATGGCGCATGACCATTGACGGCAGTAGAGGTGATCAGGGATGAATTAAACCATCCGCGGTACTGGTCAGAACCCTCCAAGTAGAGATCAGCCGGATAACCGAGCTCCTCACGAGCATTCATGACCCCCTCCCATGAAGAGCCTGAGTCAAACCAAACGTCCATAATATCCGTTTCTTTGATAAATTTGCCATTTGGTGAACCTGGGTGGCTAAAGCCATCAGGCAAGAGGTCTTTAGCATCACGTTTCCACCAGATAATTGACCCTTCTTTCTCAAAAAGATCAGCCACATGGTCAGTCACTTCTTTTGTCATGATGGCTGTTCCATCTTCTGCATAAAAGATTGGCAGCGGAACACCCCATGAACGTTGACGGGAAATAACCCAGTCCCCACGATCACGAATCATGTTGTAAAGGCGAGTGCGGCCCCACGATGGATAAAAGTCTGTTTTTTCAATTTCCGCTAGAATATCCTCACGGAATTTTGCAACCGAAGCAAACCATTGTGGTACCGCCCGCCAGATGATTGGTTTTTTAGTCCGCCAATCGAATGGGTAGGAGTGGGTGATTTCAGCACTGGCCAAAAGTAAGTCACCTAATTTATCAACTACCGTTGGCAAGACTTTGTCATAAAACTGCCCTTGGAAATCAGGACCGGCTTCTTCTGTCATGATTCCACGACTATCAACGGTTACAGCAACTTCCAAACCATATTTTATACCAACATTATAGTCATCCTCACCAAAGCCAGGAGCCGTATGGACAATACCAGTACCAGAATCAAGGGTAACATGATCACCAACCATAACAAGCTCTTCAACAGCCATATCCCAAGGGTGTTCTGTCTTAATGTACTCCAAATCAGAACCATTATAGCGGTTGATAATCTCGTAGGAATCCCAACCAAAGCGCTCAGCCAATTCTGGCAAGAGTTCTTCTGCCACAATATATTTGCGAGTATCATCAGCCGGTTTCACAACAGCATAGATAAAATCAGCTCCGACAGTCAAACCGCGTGAAGCTGTCACAGTAAATGGTGTTGTTGTCCAAACCACAATATAGGTATCCATATCGAGGATACCTTTACCATCCTTGACCTTATTGGCATAGTAAAGGGAGGTTGATACCAAGTCGTGGTACTCAATTTCTGCCTCTGCTAAAGCGGACTCAGATGACCAAGACCAATAAACTGGCTTGGCACCACGATAGATATAGCCTTTATCAGCCATCGCACCAAAAACACGAATCTGGGCAGCTTCAAAATCGGGGTTCAGAGTAACATAAGGGTTTTCCCAATCCCCAGAAACACCCAAACGTTTAAAATCTTGACGCTGCTTATCTACTTGAGAAAGGGCATAGTCACGACACATTTGAAGATATTCGACCAAGTCAAGTTCTTTGCGCTTAACACCTTTTTTGGCTAAAACCTGCTCGATTGGTAATCCGTGCGTATCCCAACCGGGGACATAAGGAGCACGGTAACCCATCATTGATTTAGAGCGAATAATGATATCTTTAGAAATCTTGTTGAGGGCATGCCCAAGGTGAATATTCCCATTTGCATAGGGAGGCCCATCATGAAGGAAGAAAGCTGGTTTATCAGCGTTCAATTTCTGACGTTTATGATAAAGATCTTTCTTGTCCCATTCAGCCTGCCACTGAGGTTCCTTATTAGGAAGTCCAGCCCGCATTGGAAAGGCCGTCTTACCAAGATTCAAAGTCTCTTTTAATTTCATTTTTACTCCTTTAACACTAATAATATCATCGTTAAATATTGATAAAAGGTAAGAAAAAAGTTTTCATCACAAAGGACGAAAACTCGCGGTACCACCTTATTTCAGATTAGACTCGGGCTAATCCCTCTTTGATGATAAGGTAATCAACCTCCCACCTTACTATCTTTCAGGTAGAAAAACTGTGAAATGATAATAATCTCATCAGGGAATGCAGGACTCACACCATCACCTGCTCGCTGGAAATATCAATGAGATATCTTGTTTTCATTAGTTTTGAATATTTAATTTAAAGGTTTGAGCTTCACCGCCAGCAAGTTCGCTCGCTGACAATTCAGAAGTATCTTGAATAGCATCTTCTTCATCTTGCCCTCCTGCTTCCGCAGCTTCCACCGCAGCAGAAATTTCACCAAGATCAAGTTTTTGTGTTTCTTCAAGAATGCGATTACTCTCTTCGACACGGCGTTGTAATTCAGCCATTTCAGATTCTGTAAATTGACGGGTTGCATCTTCAGCAGAATCAGACTCTGCAATAGTTCCAGCACTCGTTAGATTTTGATTATCATCTAAAACTTTTTCAACAACTTCCTTGAAGGCATCATCAGAATTTTGCAAGTAAACAGCTGTTGGTTGCAGAAGTTCACTCCACTCTTGTGAGTTAATCATATTTAATTGACCTTCAATAGTGCTCAACAAACGTTGGTGGAAGACACGGCTCTGACGCTTAAGCGCTTCTGTTTCAATAGCTACAGCCTTAGCTTCATCAGTTGCATCGCGTAAAATTTTATTGGCACGGCTCTTGGCTTCGTCAATCAACTGGTTGGCATCATAATTAGCCTTACTCAAGAGATTGGTTGCTTGAGTATTAGCAGAAAATTTAACTTTCTCTGCAGTCTCCTGAGCCAAGATAACGGATTGACTCAACGATTCCTTCATTTCATCAAAGTAGACCAGTTTTTCTTCCAGATTTTTAACTTTTGCTTCAAGGTCACGATTTTTTTGAGTCAAATCTTCAAAATCATCAAAGATGATGTCTAAAAAATCATCAACCTCACGTTCGCTGTAGCCACGGAATTTAGTATGAAAAGTTTTGTTTTTAATATCGAGTGCTGTAATTGCCATGTCACCCTCCTTATTTATTTTTTAATTTTTAGTTTGCCCATCGGCCATGAGCTTTACCCTATTTAAACTCTAAAGCGTTCACAAAATCCGAGAATCACCAGTTCTCCCATCCAGCAAACTGACGGGTTATGTCAACGCTTCATCTAAGACCATTCTAAGTCTTTCTTTTTAATCCAGAAATAGTATACCTAAATTTTGTACATGTCACAAATTTTATAGTTACAAAATTCCTAGTATAACTCCCCTTATTTATTGACATATTTTTTAATCGTTAGCTTATGCTTCTTATTTTTAGATAAGCCATCATCACGATAAAGTTCAAAGCGACCATAGCCTCGAACACTTACCAAATCTCCCAATTCAAGTAATTCTGACGGTCTTGTCATAGTCACATAATTCAGCTTTACCTTTTCTTGTTCCACCAACTTACTGGAAATCGAACGTGACAACTTAAAAACTGAGGCGATAAGCTTATCAAGCCTCAGACTGGAGACCAAAACATCTATCTCTTTGGTCTTCTTGTCATGCTTTAATAATTGCGAGAAATCAACTTCTCTAAGCTTTACAGATGTCTTTCCAATTTTTTCGACTGTTGAAAAATAGGTAATCATTGATGTATTAACAATAATTTGAGCACGATTGTCAGCTAAGATGATGTCTCCAAAAACTGTCCGCTGAATACCTAGTTTGTTAATGAAACTCCCCATTATCTGAGCATGGGTTAGCTGATTAAATTTTGAATTATAGCTAATCTCCAGAAGAGACAGGTCAAAATCTTGCTGTTCCAACTCATAATAATCTGGTGCCAGAATGATTTTGGCGTATTCCGTTGGGATATAATCACTCGAAACATAGTAACGAATGCCCATTTGTCCACATACGCTTCCGGTAATCATGACCTGTCTAGGATCCAAAAAATCTGTCACCTGAAAAGTGTAGGTATCTTGAACCCTTTTAGCCAAATCAGTCATCTTATCAATGAAGGTTCTCTCTTCCTTGAGGAAGTGTTGATAGATATCTCGCTCCACTACCATAGCAAAATGAAATAAAGGAGCCTATTCAGAACTTGGAGCAAAATCAAAGCCACTAAAGTTGTGAAATCAAAGCCACCATATTGTAAATTGAAGCGATAAAGAGGCGCCAATAAAGGATCAACTATTTTTTCAATCAATCGCCCCAATGATGACTCACGCGCACCGGGTAACCAAGATAAGAGGGCATAGAGAACTAAAGCAATGCTCAGAAAGCGTATGAAATAATTAAAAATTATGTAGATAGTAACCATGTTAACTCAACGACGCTTCATATCATAGTCAAAAGAAACCTCTTGACTAGAATTTGGCAAATTCATCTCTTCTATATCTACGACAACGTCCTTAGGAGTCAACAAATACATAGAAGAACCAACTTTTTGAAGACTTCCATAAAGGACACGACTAGCGCCGTCAATAAAGTCCAGGCAACGACGCGCCTGAGCCTCCAGCATATATTGGAAATCAATTAAGACACATTCATGCTTAATCAATAAATCAACAATCTCTTGAGCATCCTCATATTTGCGCGGAAACTTCAAGGCAATCGTTGTACCAGAATTACCTGCTGGAGCTGCTACACCAGCAGAGCGCGATGACAAATCTCTAACATTCTCTTCCTGTGAAGAACGATGAGAAGCGGCCTGCCCTTGAGCATACTGTCGCGTAGCTGCTTGAGAACGTTGTTGGGATTGAGGTTGCTGTTGAGACTGTACCTGCTGTTGACGCTGAGGAGCTTGCTGCTGGGGTTGGCGCACTGGACGAGGTCCCTGTGTAGTCGTCGTCTCCTCCTGAGTTTCTTCTACTTCGTTAGCATCATCCGTATCAAAGTAGGAAACGATTTTTTCAAATCTGTCTTTTATAGCCATGATTCTCTCCTATTCTCTAAAGAATGATGTTCCGATTCGGACAAATGTTGAGCCATTTTGGATAGCTATCGGAAAATCCCTGCTCATCCCCATGCTCAAATCATCGAAAGGCATATTCTTTATGTTTCTCTCTTTGAGACTCTGTCTCAAATCATTTGTCTGTTTAAAAATATAATTTAATTCACGTTCCGTGGCATCAATCGGAGCCATGGTCATCAACCCGACAATTTTTAACTTATCATAAGATGATAATTCCTCAAGAACTTCATCAAGCTCATCAGGTTTAAAACCATGTTTACTTTCTTCACCAGATATATTTACTTGTAAAAAGCACTTAATTGGATACTGTGCTCGCTTTTGAATTTCTTTGGCTAACTTCACAGAATCCAAAGCATGGAAGTAATCCACAAGATTGATTACTTCCTTAACTTTGCGCCTCTGCAAGGTTCCAATCAGATGCCAAGTGACATTTTTATCTTTAAGATGCTCATATTTATCGAGAAATTTATCAACGCGATTTTCTCCGATATGCTGAACACCTAAATCTACCAGCTGGGCAACCGTATCACTGTCAACATATTTGGTAACAGCAACTATTGCAACACTTGACTCCGGACGATTCGCCTGATGGATCGCTCGAGCCACTTCTTCATAAACTAAATCTTTATTTTTTTGTAAATCCATGATTAACGATTCTTAAAGAATGGCGGTGTTTCAAGTTCATCATCACCAGTATCAACATCTGAAGCTGAGAAAGAAGAAACATCTAATTGGCTATCCAACTCATTTTCTTTTGGACGGCTGATGTTATCACGACGAAGATCCCAATCTCCAAATGCTGATGGCTGATGTTGCGGTTGAGTTGAACGTGGATTTGCCTGTGGCATCTCACGTTTTTCAGCCATATCAAAATCAAAATTAGATGGGCGGCGTTCAAAGCCAGTTGATTGATCATTGTTAGAACCGGATTGCGTAAATACACGTGATTGCGGCACACCAGCAACCTTCTCAACCTTGTCCGGACGCACACCAGTTGCCACAACAGTCACCCGGATTTCATCCTTCATGCTGTCGTCAATGGCCGTACCCAACCAAATATTGACACCTTGACCAGCTGCTTGACTGACAATTTCAGAAGCTTCTTCGGCTTCAGTCAATGTCATATCAAGACCACCAGTAACATTGACGATGACATCTTCTGCACCATCAATGGTTGTTTCAAGTAAAGGTGAGTAGATAGCCTTACGCGCTGCTTCGATAATGCGTTCTTCGCCAGAACCAATACCGATTCCCATAAGGGCATTACCTTTGTTTGCCATAACAGTTTTCACATCGGCAAAGTCAAGATTGATGAGACCTGGACTTGTGATAAGGTCTGTAATCCCTTGAACACCTTGGCGAAGAACATTATCTGCTTCGCTGAGTGCTTCAAGAAGAGGTGTTTTCTTATCAACAATTTCAAGAAGGTTATTATTTGAAATGATAAGCAGGGTATCAACTTGTTCGCGAAGTTCGTTGATTCCTTCGACAGCGAAAGTTCCACGTTTGTTTCCTTCAAAACCGAATGGACGCGTCACAACAGCCACTGTTAAGGCCCCGAGACTTTTAGCGATACGAGCGATGACAGGTGCAGCACCTGTACCAGAGCCTCCGCCCATACCAGCAGTAATAAAGACCATATCAGCACCGGTAAGCGCTTCAGTCAAAACTTCTTCACTTTCTTCTGCCGCTTTACGACCAACTTCAGGTTGACCGCCAGCACCAAGACCACGAGTCAATTTTGGTCCAAGCTGAATAACTGTTTCTGCTTTAGATGAGCTTAAAGCCTGAATATCTGTATTGGCTGCGATGAATTCAACACCAGCAACACCTTCTTCAATCATGCGGTTAATGGCGTTACCACCGCCACCACCGACACCAATTACTTTAATAACTGCCCCTTGAACAGACGCAGCATCGAATGAAAATGCCATTTTATTTCCTCACTTCAAATTAATCAAACATACTGCCAAAGATATTGCGGACACGATCGGTCATTTTGGGCTTTGGCTTACTTTCCTGTTGTGCATTGTTATTTTGAACAGGTTCTGGAACTGAAAAATTACCAGCCTGTTGTTGAGGGTGTTGCATGACAGGAGTAGATTGTTGCACTTGTTGCGGCGCAACAGTTGGTGTTTCAGGAACTACAGGTTTACGACGAAGGAGTTCTTCACCAAGGACAGCTCCTTGAGCAATGATATCAACTTCACTCATAATACCAACATATTCTACTAGGCTGATAACATTAGCAAACATTGGGTTTCGGATACCAACTTGATTAGGAATATGCAGTTTCACCTGAGTTCCAAACACTTCTTGTGCCAATTCGACAACACCTGGAAGCATAGCGGCCCCACCGACGAGGACGATACCACCAGGCAGGTCGAGCAGACGACCGCGTTCTAAATCTTGTTTAACACGATCAAAGATGTGGCGGACGCGAGCAGTAATGATCTCCGAAAGATAACGTTCAGAAATCTCAACCGGTTCATCGCTACCGACACATTCAACTTGGGCTGTTTCTGTTTGACTAGCTTCAGTCAAGTCTGCCGTCCCAAAATTAAATTTCAAAGCTTCAGCTGTCTGAATTGATGTTTGCAAAACTTTTGAAATATCTTTAGTGACAAAATCGCCACCTTCTGGATAGATATTAGTGTATTGTAACTCTTGAGCTCGCATGGAAGCTACTGTTGTTTGACCACCTCCCATGTCAATGACGGTAGCACCAAACTCACGTTCACCTTCATTTAAAACAGATTTAGCCAATGACAATGGTGTGATGATGATGGTCTCAACAGAAATACCAGCACGTTCAACTGTTGTGCGCAAGTTATGTAAAATAGTGCTTGGACCAGTATAAATGAGACCGCGCATTTCCAGACGAATCCCCATCATACCACGTGGATCACGAATTCCTTGGAAACCATCAACGATAAACTCTTCTGGCACCAATGAAATGACTTCACGTTCTGGTGTGATGCTCTTAGTCAGAGCGGATTGCACTACGCGCTCAATATCCTCATCTTTAATTTCTTTTGATTCAGTGATAACTGGGATCATCCCTTGAGTAGGCTCAATTTGCAAGAGGTTTGCCGGCAAACCAACATTGACCTTATCAATACTGATGCCAGCTTTTTCCTCAGCTTGCTCTACTGCTTCTTTAATGGATGTCGCTGCCGCTTCAATATCAACAATGATTCCGTCTTTTACACCCGAACTCGGTACATTGCTCACACCGATGACGTTCATCTGCCCGTCAACCCACTCAGCAACCAATACTTTAATCGAGCTTGTTCCTATGTCCAAACCTGTAAAAAAGCCATTTCTAGCCATTCACTCGACCTCTCTATCTTTCCGAACTATTCTTATCTAATTACTCTACCGCATTTGGGCAGAGTTACTCAGAAGGTATTATATCATAAAAAAACCGAAAATGGACTGATTTTCTATTTTTTGTCATATATTCTTAATTTCTTTCGAAAACAGCCCAAATAAAATAAAAAAAGAGATTTTCTCTGTCTTTTAGTGACACACTCAAGAAGAGATTTTCTCGTTTTTTAGGACAAAATATGTAAAAAATCAATCAGAATTTCTGCCGAACGTTTACCCGCTTCAATGATAAATTCATCAAAAGTAACATTCGCATCGTGAGCTGCTGTATCGCTCATGGCTCGTACAACAATGAAGGGTTTAGCCGCTGCTTGAGCTGCCTGGGCAATAGCCGCTCCTTCCATTTCAACAGCAAGGACTTCTGGGAAATGAGACTTAATCATTTCCGTTTTGTCCTGATTTGCAATAAAGCTATCCCCTGTCGCAATCAAGCCTATCTTGCTAGGGCATTTGTGCCCCTGCAAAACTTTCTCAAAGGCTGTAATAAAATTGGGCGCACTTTCAAAGTAGAGGGGCTGCATAGACATTTGACCATAAGGGTAGCCAAAGGCCGTCAGGTCAACATCATGATAGACCAAACGATCAGCGACAACTACATCTCCTATTTTAAGACCTGAAGCAAGGGCACCGGCTGACCCAGTATTGATCAAGGCATCCACTCCAAAATGATCCACTAGAATAGCGACAGACATAGCGGACATGACTTTACCAACACCGGATTGTACTAGAATGACTTCATGATTGCCCAGCTGACCGCTATAATAGGTGCTAGTGAGTACCTGCTCCGACCTTTTGTTTTTTAACTGTTGAATTAAGAGCCGAAGTTCCTGCTCCATAGCGGCAATAATCCCTATTTTCATTGAATCTCCTTAGAGCTTAAAGATGGCATAAATCAAAACGGCCAAAAGAATGAGCACAATGATTAGAACCTTGTTGAGTTTGGCCTGAAAAGCACCACGTTTAGCATTTTCAATACGACGACTTTTGTAAGTGTGTTGGTAGTCATCGCCCAAATCTTCAAAAATCTGGGTATCTTGACCATCCATATAGGGATCGTCAAGTTCTTCACCCCGATTAGCACGCGCAATCATATCATCTGTTAATAAAGGCTTCCCCATGAGTAATCCTTTCTACCATTTATTTCCTTGCAAACCCAGATATTGGAGGGCTACAATGGTTTTAGCATCCTTAATTTGACCGCTTTGAACCATGTCCACACATTCCTGATAGGACAGTTCCAGTAGTTCCAGAAATTCATCATCATCTTGAGAACGAGGATTTTCAACAGGCTGGAGATTCTTGGCAAGATAAAGCTTAATCTTTTCATTGCAAAAACCGATAGCCGTGTAGAATTCATAGAGGAGTTCAAGTTGACCTGTATAACTGGTTTCTTCTTCCAGTTCTCTCAGGGCTGCTGCGACCTCTTGACCAGCCTCCCCTTCTTCCAATTTACCGGCTGGAATCTCATAAGAGATATCTTCAATAGCCTTGCGGTATTGCTTAACAATAATAATTTTATTATCAGGAGTAATCGCCAGAACAGCAACAGCACCCCGATGAAAGACCAATTCTCTACTGGAAGTCTTACCATCAGGCAAGGCAACTTGATCCTTAGCCACAGTCATAATTTGACCTTCAAATAGAATGTCTCGCTTGAGTGTTTTTTCTTCAAAGTCCATTGATTGAACCTCCGACTCTTTTTTGATTCTCCTGTTATCAAAAGGATCCAAACTTATATTGTACTATTTTACTACAAATACTTCATAAAAGCCAATTTCAATTTTATAAAGCTTACGGAGCAAAGCAAAAAATCCAACACAAGGTAGTGCCAGATTCATCTTTTATTATTGCTGTGAAGGATGGTGAGCTTTTTTACGAGCGTAACCTTCTTTATTGACTTGATGGCTACGTGCAATAGCAACAGCATCGGCAGGAACATCCTCTGCAATAACAGAACCGGCCGCGGTTAGGGCATTATCCCCCAACTCTACTGGAGCAATGAGTGTTGAATTACTACCAATAAAGACATTATTACCAATAACAGTTGTGTATTTGTTTTGTCCATCGTAGTTGGCCAAAATAGTCCCTGCGCCAAAATTGACATCACTACCGACCTCAGCATTCCCAATGTAAGTTAGGTGTCCTGCCTTGCTATTTTCTCCTAAACGAGAAGCCTTAACCTCCACGAAGTTACCGACATGGGCGCCCTTCTTGAGAGTTGAGTCTGGTCGGAGATGGGCATAGGGACCAACCGTCACATTGCGCTCAACCTTCGAAGACTCAATCATGGAATTAGTAATCACAGCATTTTCACCAATAAGCGAATCCACAATATAGCTGCCATTGGTTAGGACAGCTCCCGACGAAATCTTTGTCTGCCCTTTCAGCGTGACATTTGCCTCAATAATGACATCTGGCGCAATCTCAACATCAACATCAATATAAGTGGCTTTTGGATTTTGGAAAGACACGCCATTTAGCATATGCTTTTTATTGATACGACGGCGCATAACGTCTTCGACTATGGCTAGGGCAGCACGATCGTTAACGCCCAAACTTTCCTCAAATTCATGAAGGGTAAAGGCCCCAACCTTTTCACCATTTTGACGGAAAATAGAGATAAGATCTGTCAGGTAGTACTCTCCTTGCGCATTGTTGGTATTGAGGTCTTTAAGAGCGTCAAAAAGGCGTTTGTTATCAAAAATATAGGTTCCCGTGTTGATTTCTTTGATTTGCTGCTCAAATTCAGAAGCATCTTTTTGTTCAATAATTTTAACCACTTCGCCGTTTTGATTACGAATGATACGACCATAGCCGAAAGGATCTTCCGCTGTTGCCGTTAAAATAGTAGCTACATTTTTATGGTTAACATGGAAATCCACTAAATTCTGTAAACTTTCACCCGTAATTAAGGGAGTATCGCCAGCAATGACCAAGGTTTGACCATCAAGGCCAGCTAGCTCTTCCTGAGCCATCATCACTGCATGACCCGTCCCTAGCTGTTCGGTTTGCAGGGCAAACTCGGATTTCCCTTGCAGAACCTCACGAACTGATTCTGCCTTGTGACCGATAACTGTGATATTTTTAGCTGGAGAAATGGCAGAAACACTTCTAAATACATGTTCTAACATAGTGATACCTGAAACCTTGTGTAGGACTTTAGGCAAGTTCGATTTCATTCGTGTTCCCTTACCTGCTGCTAGAATAATCGCATAATTGGTCATTTTCTTTTTAACAGAGAATAGCAGCTAATCTGCCTTCTCTTTTCCTTTCATTTCTGTCTTTGATGTCACCATCTATTATAGCATACTTATAGCGTATTGCTAAAAAGGATTTATAATAAGTGACAGCCTTTTGATCCATCCTCATCTAAAAATGTGCTATCATAGCATTATGTAAAAATAGAATGAAGGCGAAGTAAAGATGTCAACAAAGATAAAACACAAGCAACATAAGCATATAAGAAAGATTTTTCAAGTGAGTTCCTGGTTCGGTATCATTTTAACAATTATCCTAGCCATCATCCTCTATCAGACAGGTTATCTAACAGATATCAATAAATTGAATAAACTGATTTCTGGAATGGGGCTTTGGGGTGGCTTCTTTTTTGTGCTTATACAAATCATTCAAGTGGTGATTCCCATCATTCCAGGTGGTATTTCAACAGCTGCTGGTGTCATCCTTTTTGGTGGTTTTTGGGGCTTTGTCTTAAACTATATCGGAATTGTCATCGGTTCGCTCATCGTCTTTCATATCAGTAAAATATTTGGGCGCCCCTTGCTTCACTCAATTTTTAAGCCAAAATTGATCGATAAATACGATCACTGGACGCATGATAATAAGAAGTTAACGATTTTATTCGCCATCGCCATTGTATCGCCTGCTGCTCCTGATGACTTCCTCTGTTATCTAGCTGGAACGACGGATATGTCTTACAGGACCTATATCTTGATTATTCTTTTAGGAAAAATCCCTGCTATTATTGCCTATAGTTTTGGATTGACCCAACTCTTTAATTTCTTCCTTTAGTTTTAAAATCGCCTTTGATTTTCTATCAAAGACGATTTTCTTGCTCTTTATTTCTGATTATTTTGACAAATACTCACTAGCCTGTTGTAAAACCGCCATAACCTTGAGACTGTGTTCAAGATAGACTTGGGCTTGAGCATAATCTCGTTCGGAAATCATCGCTTCAAAAGTGAGAAACTCATCGTACATTCGATGCTGTGGTCGGTTATGATTCAAGTGCTGTGTATCTTGGCCATTCAAGCTGATGGTTAGTTCTGGCATCGCATTGGTTGGTCCCAAAACCGCCATGGAACCCTTATCTCCCTGAATGGTAGATCTAATGGCAGCACTGCAGTCTTTGGCACTGATACAAACTGCCTTGAAATGCCCATAGTCCATTACCAAGATACCAGAGGTGTCGACCCCTTTTTCCATGTTGGGCAGATACTGGACCTTTTGAGGCAAGCCAAAGAGACCAACAACCAGATGAATATTATAGATATTAAGATCACGCAGGGCACCGCCTCCCATGTCTAGATTAAAAGCTGGCGCAATCTCACCGCGTTTAAAGGCATCATAACGCGATGAGTACTGGGAATAATTGCATTCGACAATCTTAATATCCCCTAATTTAGCGAGATTGTTCTTTAAAAACTGAAAATTCCCCAGATATTGATTAGTAATAGCTTCGAGAAGAAACAGTCCCCTTTCCTGAGCTATAGCTGCTAGATCTTCTAATTCAGACAGTGTCAATGTAAAGGGCTTCTCACAAATAACATGTTTATCAGCGAGCAAGGCCTGTTTGGCATAGGTATAGTGGGTATGGTTGGGTGTCCCAATATAAACCGTATCAACATCAGGATTTTGTAAAATCTCTTGATAGTCACTGCTAGATTGGGGAATACCATACTGAGATGCTAATTTTTGGGCTGTGGCTAATGAGCGAGGTGTCGATAAAATAGCCAAAAGTTTAATTCCATCAATGGTTTGCAAAACAGGTAAAACTTCTTTAACAATCATACCTGCTCCTAAAAGTGCTAGTTTCATACCAGTACCTCTCTTTACATAGTGATAAATGATTGGACCTTAAGTAACCTGCCAGCAGAAAGAACAGCAAGCCACTTTAATATAGACAGGATTATTATAGCAAATTTTCCAAAGCAAAGAGGTAAAAAACACCTTCTAATTGGGGTCGCGTCCAACTTAGAGATACCAGTTCATCTTACTATTAGGTCACTATAAGCCAGTTAGTCTTACTTGTAATGCACATCATTCATGTATTTTTTAACATATTTATCGTAGTCCGGCTGCTCAGACTTACTCATGGCAAAGTAGACCTCCCCTTTTAAATCATCTTCGCCATCAGTTTTCAAAAGAAGCGCTGTTTTATTATCTTTTTCGGGGAAGAATGCCGTAAAATATTCGCCCCCTGAGGTGAATGTGATATAGCGATTACCATTTTCATTGCCTTTACCATTGACTTTATAACTGATGCTATCGCCATCTAGCTTAATCTTATCCTTCTTGAAATCGATCGTAACATCATTGCCTTGAGCATCCTGGGCCTTCCACTTACCCTGGAGATCTTCTTTCTTAATCCCACAAGCAGTCAAAAAGAGCAAACTGACTGCTAGGAATGTTAAAACAACAAACACTTTCTTCTTCATTATAAAAAATAAAAACTCCTTTAATCGATAGTGTGCATTTATTATAACAAACCTTAAAATTTTTTAAAGTGTTATTTAATTTATATAGAACTGATATGAAAAGTCAACCCCGGATGGAGCTGACTTTATATTATTATCCAATAATAGAACCATTAGGCACAGATGGATCGACCGTCAACAGGGTCAAACCACCAGTATGCTCAGCTGAGAGAATCATTCCCTGACTAACGTATTTCTTCATCATTTTGCGCGGTTTGAGATTGGCAACAATCTGGACTTTTTTACCAACCAATTCCTGCTCATCAGGATAGTATTTAGCAATTCCTGAGAGAATTTGGCGATCTTGTCCATCACCAGCATCTAAGCGGAAGCGCAGGAGCTTGTCTGAACCTTCCACCTTTTCAACTTCTTTGACCTCTGCCACACGAATTTCAGCAGCGTCAAAGGTGTCGAATTTGATATCTTCTTTAGTTGATTTGAGTTCAACTTCTTCTGGATTCCAATCAGCATCAGCTGTTGTCTTATCAGCAGCCATCTGCTCTTTAATATAGGCAATTTCTTGCTCCATATCCAGACGTGGAAAGATTGGACTACCTTTTTCCACCACCTGCACACCGGCTGGCATGCTGGCTAAACTCAGGTTTTCAAGGTCAAAGTTGAGACCAAAGCCCAGTTGCTCCATGATGGCATTTGAGGTTGACATCATGAAAGGTTGAATGAGGTGAGCCACTAGGCGTAAGCTAGCTGCTAGGTGAGCCATGACAGCAGCTAATTCTTCTTGCTTGCTTTCATCTTTAGCTAAAAGCCAAGGAGCTGTTTCATCAATATACTTATTGGTACGAGCAATGATATTCCAAACAGCCTCTAGGGCACCTGGAAAATTTACAGCATTCATCTGTTTATGATAGTCAGCTAAGTTTTCAGCCACTATCTCAGCCAAATCCCCATCAAAATCTGTAACATTCTCGGCATAAGTCGAAATAGAACCATCAAAGTATTTATTGATCATGGCAATTGTCCGATTGAGTAGATTCCCTAAGTCATTAGCTAATTCGTAATTGATACGGCCAACATAGTCTTCTGGAGTAAAGGTCCCATCTGAGCCCACTGGCAGAGAACGCATGAGATAGTAACGCAGTGGATCCAGACCAAAACGCTCAACCAGCATCTCTGGATAGACAACATTTCCCTTAGATTTGGACATCTTACCATCTTGCATAACAAACCAGCCGTGAGCCACCAAACGAGTAGGTAGAGGCAAATCCAAAGCCATGAGAATGATAGGCCAGTAGATGGAGTGGAAGCGCAAAATATCCTTACCGATCATGTGCAACACTTCATGTTGGTCATCATTGTGCCAAAAAATATCAAAATTCCCATGTTCATCTTGGCCATAACCGAGGGCTGTAATGTAGTTGACCAAGGCATCAATCCAAACATAAACAACATGCTTAGGATCCGATGGTACTTTAACTCCCCAGGTGAAAGTGGTGCGAGATACAGCCAAATCTTCCAAACCAGGTTCGATAAAGTTCTTCAGCATTTCATTCATGCGCCCCTTAGGCTGGATGAATTCTGGATGTTCTTTGAAAAAGGCTACCAAACGATCAGCATATTTACTGAGCTTGAAGAAATAGGATTCCTCAGAAACCAACTCCACTTCATGACCGGACGGTGCTAAACCACCGATGACTTGACCGGCATCGTCGTAATAGACTTCGGCGAGCTGACTTTCTGTAAAGAATTCTTCATCAGAAACCGAATACCAACCTGAGTATTCGCCCAGATAAATATCCCCTTGAGCTAGTAATCTTTCAAAAATATCAGCGACCACTTTTTCATGATAGTCATCTGTCGTCCTAATGAACTTATCATAGGAAATATTCAACAAGTCCCAAAGGTTCTTGACACCGACAGCCATATTATCGACATATGCTTGAGGAGTGATACCGGCTTCTTGAGCTTTTTGCTGAATCTTTTGACCATGTTCATCGAGTCCAGTCAGATAGAAAACCTCATAATTCATCATACGCTTGTAGCGTGCTAAAACATCACAAGCAATTGTTGTATAGGCTGATCCGATATGCAGTTTCCCAGAAGGATAATAAATCGGAGTTGTCACATAAAATGTTTTATTAGACATGTTTTTTCCTTTCATTCACCACAATTGAGGCAGCAAGACAGCCACTTTTTTCTGATGAATCCTGTTATTTTATAAAATGATGAAACATTTGTTTCGCGACAGTTTATTATAACACAAAACAGAAACTGAAAAAAGCGAGGATCCCCCGCTTTTTATCTTAATCAATATTATAGTTGTCTTCAAATTTTTTCTTAACGTTGTTGAAGGTTTTCTTGAGCTTTCTGGCCTTAGAATCTGACAAGCGCTGATAAACTGCCTTGGAAATCACCTTACCATTTTGGTCTTTAGTAATGATGGTCAAACGATTCCCTTTGACAGTGTAGTCTCTTGAATAATCATAGTTAGCTACAATACCGTCAATATCATCGTTAACATCAGCAGTCTTAACAGAATTATAATAACCCTTTAGGTCATTCTTTAAAATTTTTGTGACTTGCCTTTCATAAGACTGAGACGATTGCCCGATTTTAATATTTTTATCCCACTGATTAACCTGATAAACATCATCCAAATAACTTCCTAGCGATAGATAAGGATAATTTTTATAATCATTAGCATAGAAATAAGAATCTTCTTGAAAATTGCGATTTTCATCGATCGTTACAAAATCTGAATAGGTATAATCGCGATCTTTATAACGCTTGAGAACATCAACCCATTCTCTGTCTTTTTGATTATAGTAAGACCATTGCGTCAGTTGCCAAGCCCCTTCAATTTTACCAGAATCATAGCGCCACCAAGCGTAACCTCCTGCCCCTGCTAAAAGCAGAAGAAGAAAGGCAACGAGACCACCCAAAACTTTAGGCCACCTAGCCTGCTTCTTAGAAAGCGATACAGATTCAGACTGACTTGAGAAGGTATAGCCCTGACTTGATGGTGAAGTCATATCTGACTGCTCTACTTCTTGCGAAGCAACAGCCAATTGACTTGGTGCTTGATGAACCTCATGCACTCCACCAAAACTAGAGCGGTGAGACGCAGCGGGCTGGGAGGCTGTCTCACCTGCTTTTTCTATCGTTTTTTCTGAATCAGCAACTGATTGCGATTGAGCAGCGGCTGACAGTTCCTGCTCTGATTCTGAGCTAACAACCTCTTGTTTTTGATTTTTCTCCATAGCCATCTCCCGATGGAAGATTGGCTCTTTAGGTTCTTCTTTGACATTCTGATTGGCTATTTTTTCAATTTTAGTGCGGATTTCTTCCCTGTCAGCAACGCCATTAGTTACCTCAGCTGCATCAGTAACCACACCTTGATCCATCGCAGCTTTTAGCTCTTCTGGGCTAGGCCAGCGGCCATTGACGGAAGCAAAAAGCTCTAACCATTCTTGCTTTTTCATTTAATCTAACACCTTCGTATCTTTTATTTTTCTTTAGCTATTATACCATATAAAGACAAACCTTTATATAATCTTAATTTTAGAACATCAATTTTTATTTAACCTATCTAAAAGATATAGAAGGCCAATACCAGTCTTTAGGTCAGCCAAACCATAAGTACAGTTGAGGATAACCTCAATTCTCACCTTGGGGTCTTTTTTTAGTATAATAAATAAAAAGGAGATTTATTATGGCAATTCAATATAAAAAAACTGATGAACTTGAAAAAATGCTAGAAGGTTTTGCTTCATTCCCAGACTTTGAGGAAGGCGATGACCCTAAATTAAAACAAAAGAAAGCTGATAAATAATCTTAAGATGACTATTTTTAACAATCTACCCGATAGTGTTCTGCAATGCTTGGCTATTTTTTTATCCATTATCGTTGAAGCATTGCCCTTTGTTCTTTTGGGATCCATTCTGTCTGGTTTTATTGAGGTTTATCTAACGTCTGAGTTAGTCAATAAATACCTGCCCAAACAAAAATTCTTGCGCATTCTCTTTGGAACCTTCGTCGGTTTTATTTTCCCATCCTGTGAATGCGGGATTGTTCCTATTATTACACGTTTTTTGGAGAAAAAAGTGCCCAGTTATACGGCCGTTCCTTTCTTAGCGACTGCACCTATCATCAATCCTATCGTTCTTTTTGCAACCTATTCTGCTTTCGGTAATTCCTTCTATGTCTTATCACTGAGATTGATAGGGACTATTATCGTAGCCGTCAGTCTAGGAATCTTGCTCGGATTTTTTGTGGATGATAATATCCTCAAAGACGGTTTTGTAACTCATAAGCATGAGGATTACAGTCAATTAAAGGTTGGTCAAAAAATCTTTCAGTCGCTAGCTCACGCCATTGAGGAATTTTTTGATACAGGACGCTATCTGATTTTTGGTAGTCTGGTCGCATCAGTTATGCAAATCTATATTCCAACACGGATTTTAACAACTGTTGGAAACACTCCCTTGCTTGCTATTTTAGTGATGATGCTACTAGCTTTCATCCTTTCACTTTGTAGTGAAGCAGATGCCTTTATCGGCGCCAGCCTGCTACCAACCTTGGGCATCGGTCCTGTAACTGCCTTTTTGCTCATCGGTCCCATGGTTGATATTAAAAATTTGATGATGATGGTTAAGTCATTTAAACCTCGCTTCATCCTGCAATTTGTCAGTGTCTCTAGTATTGTTATTATCATCTACTGTTTGTTTGTGGGGGGATTGTAAATGATTCGATTTCTAATTTTAGCTGGTTATTTCGAGCTTACCATGTATTTACAACTATCCGGAAAACTCAACCAATACATAAACATCCACTATTCTTATCTATCCTATATTTCGATGGTGCTTTCCTTCATTTTAGCCTTAGTCCAGCTAATAATTTGGATGAGAAAAATCAAAATGCACAACCATTTAACCGGTAAATGGGCCAAATTTTTCAGCCCGCTTATCCTTGTTTTCCCTGTCACTGTCGGCCTCTTAGTACCTACAGTGACCCTCAATTCCACAACCGTTTCCGCTAAGGGCTATAATTTCCCACTCGCGGCCGGCTCATCTGGAGGAACCAGCCAAGATGGTACGACCGTTCAATATCTCAAACCTGATACCTCAGACTATTTCACATCATCAGCCTATCAGGCTGAGATGAATAAGGAAATCAAGCACTATTTAAAAAAAGATGAGATTAATATTACCACTCAAAATTATATGGAGGTCATGGAGCTCATCTATCTCTATCCCGATAAATTCGTAGGCAAAACAATCAGTTATACCGGTTTTGTCTACAACGATCCCAGTCAAAAAGATCATCAATTTCTGTTTAGATTCGGTATCATCCACTGTATCGCTGACTCTGGTGTCTATGGCCTTTCCACAACAGGGAATACACAGCACTATAAAGATAATACCTGGGTCAAGGCCAAAGGAGCAATCCATATTGAGTATAATCAGACTTTAAAACAAAGTCTGCCTGTGCTAGAAATGACTTATTGTCACGAGGTGGACAAACCTGACAATCCTTACGTCTACCGTGTATTTTAGTGTAAAAAATAGCAATAAAGAATTTTAGTATTTTGATACTACGACTTTACATTTCAAGACAAAAAATTAGCATTTTAGGATAAATCTATCGCCTTCTTTTAGTATTCAGATATACTAGTCATTAGATGTAACATTTATAAAATATAAACTAGATTACTTTTATTCTTTTTCCAATGTAATCATTCTTTCCTAATTTACCTTTAATTTTAAGAGTAATCTAACTGAGTAAATATTACATCCTATACTACTTCTTTACCTATCCTGTTTGACAGGATAGCGCAAACAAAAACACCCGCCCTCCCAAGCGGGTGTTTTTGTTTTACTCTTATCAATCATTTTAAATAATTCCAGACAAAAGACCTTGCATAAATTCTTCAGACTGAAATTCACCGATATCATCAATTTTTTCACCAAAACCGATAAACTTAACTGGAATATCTAATTCTTCACGAATGGCCAAAACGACACCGCCTTTGGCTGTTCCATCAATTTTCGTTAGCACGATACCTGTCAAAGGAGTGATTTTTGAAAACTCCTTAGCTTGACTGAGGGCATTTTGCCCAGTTGAAGCATCAAGAGCTAACAGAGTTTCATGCGGTGCATCCGGCACTACCCGTTTGACAATGCGACCAATCTTTTCTAGCTCTGCCATAAGATTATCCTTATTTTGCAGACGACCAGCTGTATCAATCAAAAGGATATCAACGCCTTGCGCAACAGCCTGCTCCATTCCATTGAAAACAACACTAGCTGGATCAGATTTTTCAGGCCCTGTGATAACAGGAACATCAACGCGACGCCCCCATTCAACCAATTGAGCCACAGCTCCAGCACGGAAGGTATCAGCAGCAACCAGCATGACCTTCTTGCCTTCTCCTTTGTATTTATGAGCTAGTTTTCCGATAGAAGTCGTTTTCCCAACACCATTGACACCGACAAAAAGCATAACAGTTAGGCCATCTTGGAAATTGATCTGCTCATTGAATTGTCCATCTTTTTCATAGATATCAACTAGCTTTTCAATGACAACGCGACGAATATCTTCTTTTTTCTTGGCATTTTCCAACTTGACCTCAGACCGAAGATCCTCTGTCAAATTAGTTGCAACCTGAACGCCGACATCGGAAAGAATGAGCAATTCTTCTAACTCTTCAAAAAACTCTTCATCAACTCGACGGAAATTAGCGAAGAAAGCATTGAGCCTAGCTCCAAAGCCTGTTCGAGTCTTTTTAAGGCTGCGGTTGTATTTTTCCTGCTCAGTTTCTTGATTTTCTTCAAGGCTGGATTGATTCGAAACGACTTCTTCTTTGGCAGTTGCTTGAGCCATCACGACTTCTTCATCCGATTGAGAAGTTTCGTCAGTCTTTATTTCAGACTCTTGTTCACTTGTTTCTGAATATCCTTGATCTAGTTGGCTACCTTGCTCTGGCTCGGCTTCATTATCTTCAGTTTGTTCAGCAGTTTCAGCCATTTTAGCTTCTAGGGCTGCCTTATGAGCATAATATTCAGCCATAAAATTTTCAACAGCCTTTGCAGAAGCCTCTTCAGTGGATTCGGCTGAAGCATCCTTACTGCTAACTTTTTCTGCTAACTCTGAAGTAATTGACTGATCAGACGGTAAAGGTTTATCTGTTCCTACTGAATGCTCATCTGTTTCTTGAACAGTTGTTTGGGACACTTCTGATGGTTTGTCTGAGTTTTCTTGATTGTTTCCAAATAAGCGGTCAAATAATCCCATAATATCTCCTTACTTGTGTAAAATATAGTGATTAACAGCTTGAGTAACACCGGATTCCTCATTGGTTCTTGTAGTAACAACATTAGCTTTGGCTTTGACGCTAGGAACTCCATTAGCCATAGCGACACCAAGACCAGCCCATTCTATCATGCTTAAGTCATTTTCCTCATCACCAACGGCCATAACCTGACGTCTATCAAGGCCGAGATGTTGGCAAAGTAGTTGTAAGCCTATCGCCTTATGAACACCCTTTGGCATAATCTCCAGAATAATATCACGCGACTTAAACACTTCATAATCTTCACGAAATTTAGCTGGTAACAGAGCAATCCGCTCATCCAAATAGGCTGCGTCACAGACCGTCACGATCTTATTGTAGACAATATCTCTTGGGAGATCGGCTAAGCTAGCAATTTCGACAAAAGTCAACAGAGGGTTCGCCGTATGGTAGAGAGACTTGTACCCCTGACTAGGAATACTATAGACAATTCCCTCACTGAGAATATCAACAGGTAGACCTAAGGGCGACAAAACATCATGAATGGCTTCTAAATCCTCAAGACTAAGTGCCTTCTTGGCTAGGACTTTACCATTATTGCGTTGCACCAAACCCCCATTGAAGGTGATGCTGTAATCATCGGAGTTATTCAAGCCTAGTTCTTCCAACAAGTTACCAATAGCTGCTAGTGGTCGACCTGTAGTAATAACAACCTTGATACCTTGTTGATGGGCTTCTTTCAAGGCTCTAATATTTTCTGGGGTCACTTCTTTTTTACTATTAAACAAGGTGCCATCTAAATCTAGCGCCAAGAGTTTGATATCTGTCATTTATTCTATCAATCCTTCCATATAACTAATAACCGCTTGATCATTGCAGTGACCGATAACCTCATTGGCTAGATCTTTAATTTCTTGACGGGCATTAGCTGTAGCAATGGCTGTTCCAGCAAACTGCATCATCTGATAATCATTCATATTATCACCAAAAGCAATGACCTGACTTGCTTCTATGCCTAGTTCCTGACACATGGATTTCAAACCGGTTGATTTATCAACGTCTAACAAGATAATATCCACAGACTTAAAACCGGTCGTCAAGGCAATGGCTCCTGATAAATGCTCATTAAGCCAAGATTCACGATCAGCCACAGTTTTCTGAGTAAAGTTGACTGTTATTTTAAAAATATCATCATCAAGGTCAGCTAAACTATCGACAGGCTGGACATTTTCATAATAATGCTTAACAAATTCAATGTAGTCTGGGGATGAACTTTCTAAAGTATAAGCTCCCTTTCGACCGGATAAGAGGTATCCGGTCATATCAGGTAAGACATCCAGCTGCTGAGCAATACGCATATAGAAAGCCTCATCCATTTGAGCTTCAAAAAGGACCTGCCCATCGTACTGAACGAAAGATCCATTTTCGGCGACAAAAGCCATATCATGCTCAAATCCTGCAAAGATCTTTTTCAAGGCTAACATGGAGCGACCACTGGCTACGGTAAAAAGCTTTCCCTGCCTTTTATAGGCTCTTAACAGCCTATGTAGACGTTCTTCGTCGAAACTACCATCTTCCTGTAAAAAGGTTCCATCCATATCTGTAGCGACTAGTTTGATATCCGGCACTGCCTTCTCCTTTGTAAAAACATTTATAGTTATTGTAGCAGAATTTCCTATAATTTTCCCCTTTTTTTCCATAAACTATCCAATAGATTGCAAACACTTATTAAAATTTAAAAAATATAGAAGCCAGGTATCCCTAGCTTCTGGACTTATTTATAAACATCCTGATAAAATTCAATCTTATCGCCGTTCTTAACCTTAATTTGGTTAGCAGCCTTAGGTGCGAGCTTATCATTGATTTTGAACATCCAATATTTCCCGGCAGATTCATCTTGTGCTGTTCCATTGATTGAGGTGATGAAACCATTTTTTTCCTCAACCTTGGCATGAGCCTTTAAGACATCCATTACCGTATCCCCTTTTTTAAAAATGAGGTCTTGGTTCTTCTCACCGTCATTCGATTTGATGATGAGGGTTATCTTATTATCTGAGTCAGCTTTACTATTGTCAGCTGTCTTATCAGACTTAGCATTACCACAAGCCACCAAAAGCAAGAGGGATAGAACGATAGCCAAACTAGTCAATATTTTTTTCATGGGGGAGCCTCCTAAAAATAGTTAAGATAATGGGATAGAATAGGGCGGTGGAAATAGCGTGTAAAAAATTGAAGTAAATACCATTTAAAATGTAGGTCCAGACTGGCACATTGTAAATGTAGGCTGAGCCAATATCTAGCAAGATACCATATAAAATAGAAAGACAGGCTACTACGATAATCTGGAGAGAGGCTGATAGCTTAAATGGCAATTGTTTTAAGAATGGATAGCTGAAATACCAGATGATACAAAGCAGGGCAAAGACTAGCATTTGTCTGGCAACGACTTCACCAAAACCTATCAAGAAACCTGTCAACACCATGGTCAAACTCGACAAAAAGATTCCATCCCACAGGCCATAAGCAATGGTCACCACCAAAAAGATAGCAGTGATGGGCTGAATATTGGGTAAACTTGAAAAAGCCTCTCTCAGCACAATACACAGAGCCGTCAACAGAGCCAGTCGGGTCAATCTCTTAAGCGCCATAGCACCTCCTTTCACTACTTCTATTAGTCTATGATAGAAAACTAGGGCTGTCAAGTCGGTAAAATACTTCAATTTTAAACTAATAAATGCAAGGACTTAGTGAAATAAATCCTAAAAGTTTTGATGTGCTAAAAAATACCCCACACAGTGATATTGACAAACTCTGATAGCAACATCACAGTAGTGGAGCACTCATTATTCTTTTTAGAGGACGATGGAAAAATCATTGGGTGAGTTATCTTATTTACTCACCGTCTCCCCATACCTTTTGGGTAATCGTTCGAATCAGTTGGAGTTTCTTCCATTCATCGGCTTCGGTTAAGATATTGCCTTCCTCAGTCGAGGCAAAACCGCACTGGGTTGAAATACCAAGATTCTCAAGAGGGATTAGCCGAGCTGCTTCTTGGATACGAGCAATTACTTGATCTACATCTTCAAGGACAGGACTCTTAGAAGTAATCACCCCTAGAATCAATTGGACCTGCTTACGACCATTCCAAATATCTGTCAGAGGAGCAAAGCTCCCGCTGCGGGCATCATCATATTCTAAGAAGAAAATATCATAATTGAGCTGACCGAGATATTTAGCTACCGTATCATAACCACCTTCAAATAGATAGGTAGACTTAAAGTTGCCACGACAGATATGGGTAGCCAAGGTTAGATCTTCTGGCAGTCCAGCTAGAGCTTTATTGATAGTGTAGACATCATCTTTAGCTATTTTTTGTAAGCGAGCAGTTTCTTCCGGATCATTTTTATGGTCTTCAAATTGTTGGATGAGATAACCCCAAGTCGTATCATCCAGTTGGACATAGCGAGCACCTAGGTCATAAAAATGTTGAATGGTATCGTGGTAGGCCTGAGCCAGACCATCTAAAAAGTCCGTCCAACTGCCATAATAATCCAAAGCCAAATCACTGCGATAATCACGTTCAATGACTAAAGATGGACTTGGAATAGTCACCTTGGGAGTGATACCGTTGGGTGTGATAGATTTTAAGTACTCAAAATCACGATAGAAAGGGTGCTGAGGATTTTCAGTCACTTTACCATTTAAACGAACATTGGTTGTCCGAGTCTTAGCCCCGTGGAATTTATAAGAATCTTTTTGTTGATAAGCTTCAAAACCATTTAAATTCCATAGAAAATCAAGATGCCACCAAGAGCGACCAAATTCACCATCAGAGACAACCTTGAGCCCATTTTCAATCTCATGACTGACAAGATTAGCTACCAATTTATCTTGGATAGTCAAAAGCTCTTGCTGGCTAAGCTCTCCTGCGGCGTATTGTTCACGCGCTTCTTTCAAGTCTGCTGGTCGTAAATAGCTTCCTACATGGTCAAAATGGTATTTAATTTTCGTCATAATCGCTTCTCCTTCATATTATGCCTTTATCAGGATAGGAACATCCTGATAATTGCCCTTATTTTATCACTAAGCTATATAGTTGTAAAATATATATTTTTTATTATTTTACATAGTTATTAACTATACATCAGATTTTTTTATTCTCATAGAGTCACTAATTAATGATTCTATTCTCAAAGCAACCTATTTCAGTTATACAACTTTGATTTTTTTAGACTTTTACGCTACAATAGTTTTTAATGAGAAAAAGAATTAAACCGATTGTCGTTTATGTCTTTCTAGGTTTGATTGGGATTTTCTTGAGTATTGCAGCTGTGACAGCCAATAATCTACAGAACTCTACCCTAGAGTCTGCTAAAAAGACTATTCCTTCTGCAACGTCAACACCTCGCTCAAAGACATCAGCGCCTAGTTCATCGGACGACGATAACTTAAATCTTGATCCGATTGTTGATTTATCGGGCTGGCAGCTTCCTAAACAAATCGATTATGACACCCTATCTCAGAATATCTCAGGGGCTATAGTACGTGTTTATGGTGGTTCTCAAATCTCCAAGGATAGCAATGCTGCCCATTCGACTGGTATTGATAAATCGTTCAAGACACATATTGAAGAATTACAAAAGCGTGATGTCCCCGTAGCTGTTTATAGCTATGCTCTGGGGGGCTCTGTTAAGGAAATGAAGCAAGAAGCCCAAACTTTCTATAAGAACGCCTCCCCTTATAAACCTACCTATTATTGGATTGATGTCGAAGAAGAGACCATGAAAAATATGGATAAAGGAGTTGAAGCCTTCCGCGCTGAATTAAAGCGTCTAGGAGCTCAAAAAGTAGGAATTTATATTGGGACTTATTTCATGACTGAGCAGGAAATTTCAGTGAAAAAGTTTGACTCTGTCTGGCTGCCAACTTATGGCTCTGATACTGGTTATTATGAAGCACAGCCAGAGACCGATGTTGATTATGACCTTCATCAGTATACTTCTCAAGGTTGGTTGCCAGGCTTTGATGGAGCCGTTGACTTGAATCAAATCAACCCTAATAAAGACACACGTCAGGTATTTGAAAAGCTCTTTGGTGACATCAAGGAGTAACAACTAGACGTCATCGCTAAATCACCAAGGTTGGAGACTTTTTGTCCCAACCTTATTTTAAACGCTAATCAAAAGGGAAAAGAAAACAATGAGCACGAGCATTTTCAAAAGCTGGACTGGGATAAAAAAGAGTAAATATGGCAGAGAATATCTACTAGCAGGGGCCGGTATTATCATAACTCTTGGTCTCAGTATCTTCCTTTTGAAAGCCTATGTTTTTTACGGCAAATCAGAACTTATGTATTCTTACCAAGCTGACATTCAGATGACTTCTCATGCTAAACAGACGAGTGCTGTTTATACTGATATTCATACGCTCAAGGGAACTGCTGTTGTCTCATCAGGGACGCCTTTAACAGTGATCGGTTACGATGTTGTTAAACACAGGATGGAAAAACAGGTTTACGCCCGAATCAAGATTGATGATGAGATCTTTTATATCCAAGCCAAGTCCCTAGCCTTAAAACAAGATAATCCCGTCAATGCCTACATTGCACGTCTAGATTACCCCAAGGTCGAAATAAAAGAAAATATTTATTCTGGTTTTAAAAAATCACCCTACCAGACAAAAACAGGAAAAGCGGCTGGTATTGTTATTCATGATACTGGAACAGAAAATTCTACTGTCAAAGATGAAATTACTCATATGGAAAATCAGTACGCTGACAGTGGAGTCTTTGTCCATACTTTTATTGATGACAAAACGATTATGACCATTGCCAACCCTAATTACGAAGCCCAGGGAGCAGGCCTTGAAGCCAATCCCTATTACCTGCAGTTCGAGATGACCCATGTCTATACCAAGCAAGCTTTCACCAAACAAATTGCCAATGCTGCTTATTATACGGCCTATATGCTCAAAATTAACAATTTGGCGGTAACTTTAGGCAAGAAAGATGGATCCGGAACAGTTTGGACCCACGATAGAGTTTCTCGTTATCTTGGCGGAACCAACCATATTGATCCCAAGGACTATTGGTCCGATTCTGCCGGTCAATTCTTTGGTAGTAGCTATGATGAAGAGGATTTTATCCAACTAGTACAGACCTACTATAATCAGCTGTAATATGCTATAATGGAGCAGAAAGATTAGTGATTTTTAGAGGAAATAATGGCGAAAAAAGCTAAAATCAAAAAGACCTTGGTCGATCAGATTCTGGACAAGGCTAAAATTCAACATGATTCCCTGGATTTTAATGGACTTGATGGTGACTATCCTGAGGGTATTGAAGCAGCTAATATTTTTAAAACTTTAGCGCTAACTGGTGACAAAACCGGTCCGATTATCGGCATTCTTCCCATCACAGAGCATCTATCCGAAAAGAAATTAGCCAAGATTTCAGGCAATAAAAAAGTGAGTATGATTCCACAAAAAGATCTGGAAAATACAACTGGCTATATCCACGGGGCCAACAATCCCGTTGGTATCCGCCAGAAGCATCGCTTCCCTATCTATATTGATAATAGTGCCTTGAGCATGGGAAAGATGATTGTATCAGCTGGAGAATTAAAGCGTTCCATTCGCATTGATAGCCAAGAGTTAGCTGATTTTGTCTCGGCAGATTTTGCAGATATTAAGGAGTAATTATGCGCCTATTAGGTAATTTAATTTGGTTTCTCTGCTCAGGATTGTGGTCGGGGCTCGCTTGGTATGCCATTGGGATACTGCTCTGCCTCACAATCATTGGGATACCCTTTGGTTTACAATGCTTTAAAATTGGAAGTTTCGGTTTTTTCCCTTTTGGCAAAACAATTGTTCCGTCTTCTCGTTTTTCAAATCTACTCTTTAATCTTATTTGGATTTTCCTCTTTGGCTGGGAGTTAGCACTTATGCATCTAGTCAGTTCCGCCCTGCTTTGCCTTACAATTATCGGCATCCCCTTCGCTCTACAATCTATCAAAATGGCTGGAATCAGCCTCTTACCTTTCGGTGTTACTATTACAGAAATTTAATTAGGAGAAAACATGCGCTTATATTTTGTCAGACACGGTAAAACTCAGTGGAATCTAGAGGGACGTTTTCAAGGAGCTAATGGAGATTCACCACTTTTAGAACAATCTATTCGGGATCTAACAGAACTAGGTCGCTATCTATCAGATATTCGTTTTGATAAGATCTATACCAGCGACCTTAAACGAGCCAAGGAAACAGCCTTAATCATTAATAAGGAGAATCGATTCTCTACTGATATCTTTCCGGAAAAAGCTCTGAGGGAATGGGGCTTAGGACGGTTAGAAGGTCATAAGATTTCGACGGTCACTTCTATTTATCCCAAACAGATGCAGGCTTTTCGCCATAATCTAGCCAAATTTGACAATACCTTTTTCGGAGCTGAATCGGTCTATCAGGCTACGCAAAGAGTGGCTAAATTCGTAGCAGGCCTAGATTATCAAACCGATCAAAATGTCCTCTTGGTTGGCCATGGCGCCTGTTTTACGGCTGCTATCAATTATCTTCTTGGTTTAGAACCTGCACAATTACGGGAAAATGGGGGATTGGATAATGGGAGCCTGACCATTTTAGATAGTCCAGATGGTCAGCACTTTGAATTAATTCGCTGGAATGATACCTCTTACCTAGATAACCAAGGAGAGCCATCATAATAAAAGACGAATAGAAACTCAAGAATTTTATATTCTGGTTTTCTATTCGTCTTTTTATATCAACTTTTTAAAACCGTAATGAAATTTCTGACTAGGTTTAAGTTGACGCTCAAAACCAAATTCTTCAAAAACTGAGTCTCGAAAATGGGCTTTGATAATAATTTTTTCTTTAGCCACGCGCTGGGCTTCCTTCATCAAGTCATAGCTTAGGGGACTCGTGTTTGCCAAGGGGCTCAATGCTTCAAGATTGCTAGATTCAACAATCTTTTCAGAAAACATAGGGTCTATATAAACAATATCAATACTCTTATCAGGCTGCTTACTCAAATAACTAGTAGCCTCTTGATTGATCGTTTTTATAGAGCGCATAGCCTGATTGAGTTGAGGATTCTCTGACACAAATCGCTGCAGTCCCTGACTGACTACCAAATAGATGAGGGGATTAGACTCTAGTGCAGTAACCAGATGTCCAGCATAAGCCATCACTAGACTATCGCTAGCAATACCCATTGTCGTATCCAAAACAATTTTTGGAGTAACTCCTAGAAGATCCAGCAAGGGATCGTGTTGAGCCTTAATACGGAGCATAGCCGTATCGGGATGAAAATAGAGCTTACTCCCATCTCGGTTGACAAAAACTAGTTGATCCTGATAAACAGTCAGTATCCCCTTATCATAGATTGCTAGAAGTTTACGGATAGAACGTTTGCGTCGCTCAATATAAATCACGCCATACTGTTGGGCTAGTTCCCTAGCTTGTTGAACCAATGAGGGATTTTGACCAAGACTAGTCGTTACAATAAAATCCATAATCTCATGACAACTCCTTTTCTGCTAACTTAATATTTTCTTTCACAAATCCTCAACCCTAATCACACCCAGAAGAATCTTTTACATCGTTGGTTTAGGAAAATCGATCTTCTCTTTTCAAATTTCGTTAAAACCAAATTTTCTAATTCTTTATCTGACACATTTTCTCCTTACACTTTCTGAAAGTTATTTGATCACTGTACTTCTCAATCGTTTGACAATACGATTATAGCAAAAAGAAGCCTTAAGAGACTTCTTTTGTGACTCATTCATTATTCGGCGGGTTTAGATTTTCTCGCAATATCTGCTAGGATGTTGTCAATAAATTCTGCGATGCTTTCAGTATGAGTGATTTTGCTACCGTAACGACGGACATTGACCGCTCTTTCTTCCATTTCCTTGTCCCCAACAATCAATTGATAAGGAATTTTTTGCGTTTGTGAAGCGCGGATCTTGTATTGCATTTTTTCGTTGCGGTCGTCTACTTCTATGCGAATACCGTGATCTTTGAGAGTCCTAGCAACTTCCCAAGCATAGTTGAGGTGAGCCTCATTAGAGATTGGAATTACCGAAACTTGTTGTGGGGCCAACCAAGTTGGAAAAGCCCCTTTATAGGTTTCAATCAAGATAGCAGTGAAGCGTTCCATGGTTGAGATAACTCCGCGGTGAATCATCACAGGACGATGTTCTTCCCCATCGGCACCCGTATATTTAAGATCAAAGCGCTCTGGCAACAAGAAGTCTAACTGGATGGTCGAGAGGGTTTCCTCATTACCGAGGGCAGTCTTCACTTGGATATCAAGTTTTGGACCGTAAAAGGCTGCTTCTCCTTCTGCTTCGAAGTAGTCCAATCCCATATCATCCATAGCATCTTTCAGCATACGCTGTGCATTTTCCCACATAGCGTCATTATCATAATATTTGTGGGTGTCTTCAGGATCACGGTAGGACAGACGGAAACGATAATCCGTCAAGTTAAAGTCTTCGTAAACATCAAGAATTAACTGCAAGGCCCGTTTGAATTCTTCTTGAATTTGTTCTGGTGTCACAAAAATATGACCATCATTCAAAGTCATTTCACGCACCCGTTGCAAACCAGAAAGGGCGCCAGATTTTTCATAGCGGTGCATCATGCCAAGTTCAGCAATACGAATTGGCAATTCGCGATATGAATGTACATGGTGTTTATATACTTCAATATGGTGCGGACAGTTCATTGGACGAAGAACAAATTCCTCTCCTTCTCCCATATCCATAGTTGGGAACATATCTTCACGATAATGGTCCCAGTGACCTGAAGTTTTGTAAAAATCAACTGAGGCCATTGGTGGCGTATAAACATGTTGGTAACCCGATGCCAATTCCTTGTCTGTAATATAACGTTCTAAGGTACGGCGGATTGTTGCACCGTTTGGCAGCCAGAATGGTAGACCTTGACCGACTTCAGGATTGATCATGAACAAATCCAACTCTTTACCCAATTTACGGTGATCGCGTTCCTTAGCTTCCTCCAATCGTTGAAGATAGGCTTTGAGATCCTTCTTATCAAACCAAGCAGTACCATAAACCCGCTGCATCATAGCATTATCACTATTACCACGCCAATAAGCACCAGCTACATTGAGCAGTTTAAAGACTTGGATACGACCTGTTGAAGGCACGTGAGGACCGCGGCAAAGGTCGACATATTCTCCTTGACGATAGATGGTCAAACCACCTTCATCTTCGGAATGTTCCTCAATCAACTCTAATTTATAAGGGTCGTTCTCAAAGATTTCCCTTGCCTCATCCTTAGTCACTTCTTCACGGATTGATGGGAAGTTTTCTTTGATGATTTTCTTCATTTCCTCTTCGATACGAGGCAGATCCTCATCTTTAATTTGACCAGCTTCATTATCGGTATCGTAGTAAAAACCATCTTCAATAGCTGGACCGACACCTAAATGAATATCGGGGAAGAGACGCTTAGCTGCTTGGGCAAACAGATGGGCTGCCGAGTGGCGCAAAATAGGCAGAGCATCCTCATGATCAGGTGTCACAATTTCAAGACTACCATCTTCTGTTATAGCTCGAGTTGTATCAATCAATTTGTCATTGAATTTACCAGCTAAGGTTTTTTTAGCCAGAGAGTTACTGATAGATTGTGCAATTGCAAAAGTAGTCGTACCAGATTCAAATTCGCGTATAGCTCCATCTGGGAAAGTAATGTTTATCATAATTAAGATACCAAGTCCGACAAGAAAACAACTGAAGAATAAGAAACTGATAGGAAATCCTGATTTCCTAAGCAGTTTATCTTTTTTCCGAGTTTTCCGGACGGGTTCAGTTCCTTTCTATAAATTTTTTGTCTGTATACCTTTAGTGGTCGGCAGGCAAGCTGCGGCTGACCAAGTCATTTCATTGCTATAATTGGAGACTTTGTCGCTCCTCTTACTCGGCGAAAATAGTGATAATTAGCTCACTTTAGTCGTCAATATGTAGCTGCTTTTCCTTCTCAGACAGAAAAGTCTCTATTTCTGTCTGAATATCTACATCCAAACGGTCGGCTAATTCCAGCAGCCACCAGATATTTTCAGCTAATTTTTGTTCCAAAGTATAGGGCGTTTCATCATAATAACGACCCCGTTTGGTCATCACTAGACGCTGGAGATTGCCAATATCATTACTAAGAGCCAGGAGGTCTTCTTCTACCGTCCATTTGGACTCATGATGCTTGATTTCTAATTCATGATACGCCTGTCGAATCGCTGAGCTGCGACTAATAAGTTCATCTGTTAACATTGAAAGCCTCTCTTTTTTGTAAAAAATAAAAGCGACCTCCTAAAAGGACGTCGCAACGTGGTTCCACCTTCATTTATCTAGGACAAAAACTCAGCCTAGACCTTAGATCGGCTATATCGTGGCCACCGTTTTATGTTTGCATAAAAGCTAGGAAGGAGTATCTTTTGATAGGTCTGTGCTTTCTCACCGGCCAAGCACTCTCTTAAAGACCAAACACAAAAAACATATCTTCACCCTTTATTATAGCAGGAAGAAATTTAATTTCAAGTCATACCAATTTCTGATTTACGTATCTCATTGTTGACACTACTCGTTCAAAAAGTCCCAAATAGATTTAACCATTTTTCGCGGTGCCTTGACGACCTTACGTGAGGTTCTAACAGTTGTCTGTGCGGCCTTTTTGGGCAGACGGACAGCAGATTTAACCAAACGCACCGAACGGTCTGTCGGACTTCCTTTAACTGTTAAAGAAAATTTACTGCTACGCTGGGTAGAATGAGAAATCAGTACATCCAGATAGAACTCATGGATCGATTTAGCAAAATGGCCTGCTGAAACCTCATAGCGTTTGCGATCCAACTGATCAGGAGTCAAATCCGGAGTCAGGGCAATAGCATCTAAAATTGTATCAGCCAAATCCTTATCATGATAAAAGAGGTTACCAAACATGCGGTTGGTGATCAGATCATCCAGATAGGGATTGCCATGGGCAATAATGGGTGTTCCCATCGCTAGACTTTCAATATAAGTTAATCCTTGTGTTTCACTGGTTGAAGCACTGACAAAAAAATCAGCCGCCTTATAATAGACCTTCGTATAATCATGGGGAATCATACCTGTAAAAATTACTGCATTATCAATCTCCAGCTTTTGGGTTTGTTTCTTAAGCTCAGAAAGATAAGGCCCATCTCCCACGATAATCAGCTTAACCTTATCATTTTCAGCTAAGACTTGAGGTAGGGCAGACAAAACCCCTTGGATATTTTTTTCGGACGAAATACGCGACAGGCTGAGCAGCATGGTTTCATCATCTGCTATGCCCAGATCAGCTCTCACTTTAGCGATATCAGTATCTGTAACCTCTTCACAGGCAAAATCTTCCAGCGGAATACCTGTTGGTATAACCCGCTTAGGAATTGTCACCCCATAACCATCCAAGAGACTTAAAACAATCCGACTAGGACAAATAACGCCGTCAAGGTCATTGAGATAGCCTCGCATAATATATTTAACCATGCTGGGACGAATCAATCTTCCTTTGGCAATATAGTCTACATAATCTTCATACTGAGTATGGTAAGTATGAACTACTGGGATATGGAGAGCAGCTCCTACCCATTTTCCGAGTAATCCTAGACTAAACTCTGTCTGTGTATGGATGATATCAAGCTGATATTCTTTGGCAATCTTGTAAGCAGTAACGACCCCTCGGTAGACGACCCGACGATCCGTAAAGGAAACAAAGGGCACACTCGGTAAACGGATGATGGTTGGGTCTTCATAGCGCTTAACGCCCTTGTCTGTACCTGTAAAAATATAAACCTCATGTCCCTTGGCTTCCAAGGCTTCCTTTAAAGTCCGAATACTGGTTGCAACACCAGAAACTTGGGGAAAATAGGTATCGGTAAATAATCCTACTCTCATCTTATAACTCCATAACTTTTTGATAGACAGCCCCCAATTCCTTGGAGACATTTTCAATGGAACGACTTTGAGCAACAGCATAACCCGCAGCTGTCTTATCGCTCTGACCATTGATGACACGATAAAGGCTGTCCATAAATTCCTCATTATCTTGGCAAAGCTCAGCGACCGACTCATCAATCCAACCTTGGTAGACCGGAATATCTCGCAGTACTACAGATTGGTGACTAGCCAGAGCTTCTAAAACGACAATGCCTTCAGTCTCCTCATAAGAAGGAAAGAAAAAGGCATCAGCACCACTCATAGCACCCTCGAAGATATCCCCCTTGAAATAGCCCGGAAAGAGTACATTATCAGGATGCTCTTTTTCAACAAGCTTACGGATATCTGCCGGAATAACCAACTCGTTAATTTTACCAAACCAGATAAAACGCACATCAGGCATTTGTTCCGCTACTTTGACAAAATCGAAAATCCCTTTGCGTTTGAAATACAAACCCGCTGAAATCACAACCTTCTGGTCAGCCTCAATCTCAAAATAATTGCGGAAGGCTTTTTCTTTAGCTGCATCTGGCTGGTAATTAGCGAGATCAATGCCATTTGAAATAGCGCTGATTGGGGTTGTCACACCGTAATTTTTAATTAAGGACTTTGAATAATCCGAAGGCGTTATGATATAATCGGCCGCTTGATAAATCCTCTTCAAATAAGTTTTAAAGACTGGTGCGACCAAATTAGATCCGATAAAAGAATTACGAAAATCTTCCATGGTGGAATGCCCATGGACGATAACTTTTTTCCTGTGTTTTTTGGCAGTGTTAAGAAGGGCCAGACTCTTTGGTCCATAGGTATTGATATGAACAATATCATAATCGTCCTTGGGATTGGTCGTATAGGGAATGCCTGCTAGATCCAGCGCTTTTTGCTGATGCTTAATAGCACGGCCGATCCCTGATTTACCAACTAAATGTTCACCTTCAAGATAGAGTAATACTTTCATAAACACCATTATATCTTATTTTCCCTCAAAATTCATGAACCGTTAAAAAAATCAGCCCAAAGGCTGATTAAAATTTCTAATAGACAACTTGGGCCTTAAATCTGGAATAAGCTAGAGTAGAAAATTTGAAATCTTTAAGCAGATTCAAGAGTCTGATTATTAATCCAAACAGAGACGGACTGACCCTGAACAGGAAATTCCGCCCAACCATCTTCACCTATTTGAACCTCTTCAGGACTAACCCCCATAATATCTACAAAAGTCTTACCAGCATTTGATACTCCCAAATCCATTCGCTTAGAAGTCGCTTGATCGTTACTGATAAGGACAACTGAACCATCAGGGTGTTCCTCAGACCCCAGATTTACCCAACCGATACAGTCGGGAGCATCCAAATAATCAATCTGCTCACCATAGACATGGTACTGTCTCACATAGAGTAATTTGTCTAACTCATCTTGGAAATCTTGTTGAGCAAATTCGCCACTGATTCCATAGTAATCACCATAAAAAACACAAGGCAAACCTTGCTGACGCAAAAGAATAATACTGTAAGCCGCTGGTTTAAACCATTCTGCAACTGTCGATTCTAAAGCCTGACCCCTTTGAGTATCATGGTTATCAACAAATGTCACAGCAGACTCAGGATTATTTTGAACCAGCGTTCCTTCAAAAACCTGTCTGAGATCATAAGCGCTAGCAACCTGACTGGCATCAAATAAGTTTTGATGCAACTTAACATCAACCAAATCAAAACTATAGTCAATATTAGCTAGATATTCCTTATTGCTCTCTTGGTCACCATTCCAAAACTCACCAAAGACGTAAAAATCATCCCCCATCTTTTTCTTAACATTGTAGATAAAGTTCTTCATAAAATAGGAATCGATATGCTTGACAGCATCCAAACGAAAACCTTCAATACCAGTTGTGTCAAGGAACCACTCCACCCAATCATCAATATTTTTAATGACTTCGGGATGCTTAAAGTCCAAGTCAGCATACATAAGATAATCATAATTACCGTTTTCCTGATCAACCAACTGACTATCCGCCCAACCCTTGTTGTCTCCTTGGATTTGGAAGATGCCCTGTCTACTACTGGCTGCATCAAAATCTGTTCCTGTAAAGTGATACCAATGCCAGTGGAAATCGTTGTAGATATCATGACGACCATCAAAAGTAAAGTGAGTCCATCCTTGAATGGTAAAAGGTTCGGAGAGAATCTTAGTACGGTCATTGGGGTCTACTTCTACAACCGTGAAACTTTCTGTTGAGTCAGCTGATGCCTTATGATTGAGGACCACATCAGCAATCGGACTAATCCCATTTGCCTTTAGAGTCTCAATAGCATTCAAATAGTCTTCTTTACTACCATATTTAGTACGGATAGTCCCCTTTTGGTCAAACTCTCCTAAATCAAAAAGATCATATACGCCATAACCCACATCACTGGATGATGTACCTTTGAAAGCTGGTGGTAGCCAAACCATACTAATTCCAATTTCTTTTAAATGCTGAACATCCCCAGCCAAGCGCTGCCAATGCTGACCATCGTCTGGCAGATACCATTCGAAATATTGCATCACAACATCATTACTCATAGCAACCTCCTCTAGGTTTTAAAGACAAAAAGCCCGAAAGCGGACTTTTTTACTTACTTGCTGGATTCTCGCTTGGTCAAGCCATGATTCAAGATGATATCATGCTCATCCAGCTCATCCTTATTCATGATTTTGGTCAACATCCGCATGCTGACAGCTCCCAAGTCATAAATTGGCTGACTTATCGATGTCAGGTTAGGACGGGTATACTTAACAATTGGAGAATCATTGCTAGTAATAACTTCAAAATCATCTGGCACTGATTTGCCAGCCGCAAATAGACCATTAAGGAGACCAGCCGCCAGTTCATCTTCACTAACATAAGCTGCTGTCGCACCTGAATTAAGGACGCGCTCAGCTAGGGCATAGCCCTCATCATAATTGTACTTAGCTTCAAAAACCAGACTTTCTTGGAACTTGATCCCTGCCGCTTCCAAACCTGACTTGTAGCCTGCCAAACGAACTTTGCCATTGATGTCATCAATCAGTGGACCAGATACAAAAGCAATCTCCTTGTGGCGTTTGGCTAAATCAGCAAGAACATCTTCCGTCGCCTTTTTATCATCAATCGTCACACTTGGAAATTGATGGTCAAGATCCACAGTTCCAGCTAGAACAACTGGTGTCCGCGAGCGAGAAAATTCGAGACGAACCTTATCTGTCAAACGGTGCCCCATAAAGATAATACCATCAACCTGTTTAGCAAAAAGGGTATTGATAACATTAACCTCATTATCATCGTCTTCATCACTGGAAGCTAATATAATATTGTACTTATACATTGAAGCGATATCGTCAATTCCCTTAGCTAGGATTGAAAAATAACTATTAGCGATATTAGGGATAACAACACCAACGGTTGTCGTTTTCTTACTAGCCAGACCACGAGCCACTGCGTTAGGACGATAGTCCAAACGTTCAATCACTTCTAAAACTTTTTTTCGGGTATTCTCTTTTACATTTTTATTGCCATTAACAACTCGGCTAACTGTTGCCATAGAGACGCCTGCTTCACGCGCCACATCATAAATGGTAATGGTATCATCAGTATTCATGCGAGCCCTTCCTTTCTATATGAAAATCACGCTTTCAAGCTTATTTTATCATATAATGTAAACACTTTCAAATGAAATAATGTAAATTTATTTAAAAATGTATGCCTTTTCAAAAAGAAAAGAAAATTTAGGAAAAACTTGCAATTTATTAGATTTTTTGCAAGAATAAGGGCAAGAATTATCACGAAAAGAGGTTTGGACATGTCAAAATTTAATCAAATTCGCAGTTATCTGACCCAAAATCGATCTCGTTTAGCTGTTATCTCTGACCCTGTCACAGTTAACTACCTGACTGGCTTCTACTGCGATCCGCATGAACGCCAAATGTTCTTATTTATATACAGCGACCGTGAGCCTGTGCTTCTGGTGCCTGAATTAGAGGTAGATCGGGCTAGCCGCAGCTTGACATTCGATGTTTTTAGCTATCAGGACTCGGAAAATCCTTGGCAAAAAATTAGACAGGCCCTGCCAAGAATTGACTCAGAAATCATCTTTGCCGAATTTGATCATTTGAATGTCACTAAATTCCGAGGGTTACAATCAGTTTTTCTGGGAAAATTTGAAAATATCACCCCGTTGATTCAGGAAATGAGACTCATCAAATCTCCTGAAGAAATCAATAAATTGTTGGTTGCTGGTGTCTATGCTGACTATGCAATTAAAGTTGGTTTAGACAATATCAGGGCCGGACGAACCGAAATGGAGCTCGTTGCCCAAATTGAATTTGAGCTCAAGAAAAAGGGCATTAGTCAAATGAGCTTTGACACCTTGGTCTTGTCTGGAAATAATGCAGCTAATCCACACGGCATTCCTGGAAAAAATCCCATTCAAAACGATGCCTTGCTTCTTTTTGACTTAGGTGTAGTCTGCGAAGGCTATACATCTGATATCACACGAACCGTAGCTATCGGTCGACCAGACCAATTCAAAATAGATATCTACAATCTCTGTCTGGAAGCCCAACTAGCAGCTCAAAACTTCATCAAACCCGGCGTAAGAGCCAGCGAAGTGGACGCTGTTGCTCGTGGTGTCATCGAAAAATCTGGCTACGGACAATATTTTAATCACCGTCTGGGACACGGTATTGGAATGGAAGTTCACGAATACCCTTCTATCATGGCTGGCAATGATCTAGTCATCCAAGAGGGGATGTGCTTCTCTGTTGAACCTGGTATTTATATCCCCGGCAAGGTCGGTGTCCGCATCGAAGATTGTGGCAGCGTTGGTAAAAATGGCTTTGAACCCTTCACCCAAACGGGTAAGAAACTGCAGTATTTTGATTTGTAAGATTCAAATAAAAGAAGAGAGTGGGACGACAAAATCAGTTGTTCGAAGAACTTGATTTTGTCGTCCCACTCTCTTTTATTTCTATTTTAAATCATAGAACCAGTGTTATGGTATTGCCAAGAATCAGCTTAGTGTTTCCCGAAACGACAAGATTCTTACCGTTTTCTATTTGACTGGTAATCAGCACATCTTTAGAAAGTTCCAGCTCATAGATAGATTTACCAGCAATCCTGATTGATACAGGCAGCTCAATCCAGGTCAGCTTGCTTAAAGCGGTACTGGGGTTCTTCCCTTCAAAGAGACATTCCAGCATAGCTTCATAAACGGGAGCTCCACCCAATAAATCTATAACAATATAGGCAGCTAGGGTAACCGTCCCTAAAGCCATCAAGTGCCTTAAATCTCCCACCATTTCACAGACTAAAATCATAGCTGTTAGAGGAGCCTTGGAAATAGCTCCTAGACAGGCTCCTAGTGTTAAAATGGGTAAAAAGATTCCCCCCGGTAGACCTGAACCATAACTAACCATACTGTACAAAAAACGCGGGGCAAAGTAGCCTAAAGGCATAATGAGAACAAATGCAATCAAGCTATGGTGCTGCGGTTTCAAATGCAGCCAATGACCGATTCTGGCATAATAACGAGAAATACTGAGAATGACAATTTCATAATGATAGGCCAGTATCCCAATCAGCAGACCCATAACTAGAAAAATTCCATAAGAGGATAAATTGGGTAAAGAGAGGCTGCTTGGCATAGCTAATACTGGTGTCTGACCGAACACCCGCAAAGAAATCAGATTCGCTGTTAAACTGGCAGACAGAGCCGTAATCCAAACACGGCTGGAAAAATGATGGTAAACCTCTTCTATAACAAAAAGGAGGCCAGCAATCGGTGCATTAAAAGCAGCAGAAACACCCGCTGCAGCTCCGCTAGCAATCAGAATCCGTTCTTCTAGCTTACTTAGTTCGAGATATTCAGCAACACCTTTAGCACTCAAGGCTCCAATCTGAATATTAGGACCTTCGCGGCCCAGCAGAAGATCGCTAGAAATTCCCATGATACCCGCAATAAATTTTCTCCAAAGCACCGGCCACGAATTATGGCTCATGAGTCCTTTGAGCTCTGCTTCAACCTGAGGAATTCCAGAGCCCTTGATATCAGGTTCAGATGACATCATAACACCAAGGAGATAGGTATAAAGTAGATAAATGATAAAAATAATCATTAAAAGCCAAGACATCCGATGGGAAAACTCATAACCCTTTTGAAACTGTGCAAATATCAGACCAATGAGATAGCGAAAGGCACTAATAGCAAAGCCCGAAAATAGGCCAACCAATATGCCTCGAAAGACTGAACTCAAAATCGAACTGGACAAATAACCAAATTCTTTTTGCTGATTTTGCATCTTGACCTCCTGATATGATTTAGATTCGCCAGTTGTTCAGACAATCTAGACTGGACCGCACTGTTCTTACTCTTTAAGAGAACTATTCTTGTCATTTTCTTATTTATAGTACATCAGACTGTTTCTTTGACCAAAGAAAACAGCTGTACAAGAAGAGAATCAGACAAACGGTTAAAATCACCAATCCGCTTTCTAAAAAGGATAAATATCTGAAAATTACCGGCAGTTTTAGCCGAAGTATGCTTAACTTCAATGCAGTTGCAGAAATAGCCAGTGGAAAAGTTAAAGCGGACCACAGCGGACTGAATTCCTGCATCAAAATACAACTTATCTGATAAAGACTCCAAATATAGATAACTTGAGACAGCATCAAAAGTAACACAGCTAACCAACGCTGCCAACCTTCCAAACTTAAGTAAGCCACCAACAAAAGAGAAGTTGGAGCCGCTAAGATAACTAAAAGTGGTCGCTGAGAATTTTTCAAAGGGAACTGATAAAGACGCAGAACAATTGCTGGAAAAACTAATAAATATAGTATCAGGGCCAACAACCAGCTTAACCACGATAAGAGCTGCTGCGAATAGGTCATACCTGAGACAGCAATGGTCGCTATGCCAACGTAAACAATCACCCAGCTAGGATAAACCAAACTCAGATCTTTCCTCAACGCAAAGAACCAACTAAACCAAACAAGGTAGATAAGAAAAGATAAGGCAGCTGCTCCCCAAACGACAGTTCCAAGGTGCAATATTGCGCTCAGAAGCTGGAGACCCATAAAAAATGTGGCAAAGCTTGATGCGGTAATCGGCGATCTTAGATCTTCCTTGGTTTGCGGCCATGACAAAATAAGTTTTAAGAAGATTGTCAGAAAAATTAAGATTCCCAAAAAATAGCACAGATAAGATGCTGGCAGGCTAATGAATTTAAAAAGATTTCCCGTTGCAATCAGGGCTAATCCCAATCCCGAAATAGCAAAAGGAAGCCTGATTAGAAAAACTTGCATAGACTTTTTCCTAGCTTACTGCTAATATATGGCGAAGCTGAACTGCACTTGGCGAAACGATTGGCAGAAAAGCTCCCTCCTTCCAACGACGAGCAAATCCTGATGAAGAATTCTTAAAGTAAGCCCGGCCGCCGCTGGACTGCAGTTCCAGTAAAAGGGCATTAGTAACAACATCTACAATATCAATCCGAAGTTGAAAGAGTTCTCTAGGATGATGAATGAAATAATCATTATCCTCTAATCCTGTATACAGATCTGTTTGAATTCGGTTTAATCCTGCTTGAACCGCTTCATACTCATCTTTTAAGACTAATCTGCTTCTGGAGAGAGTTGAGGCTACTTCATCCAAAGAACGATGAGCTAAACCAAATGCTAAGCCAAATTGGTAGCCTAGAAAAGTCGGGCGTGTTTGGGCTATAAAATCTGAACCATTTTCCGATAAAATCCAGTGATCATCCAGAACAATATCATCAAAGGTAAGTGAAGCGGTATTGGCACCCTGAAGAGCCATAAATTCTAAATCAGAAGAACGCTCAATACCAGCAGATTGTGGGACCGCCAAAACAAGCGGTTCTTTATTTTTATCATCGCAACCTGCTGCAAAAAGCACGGCAAAATTATCTGAACGGACATTAGTCACCCAGGGCAGACAGCCACGTAGGTAGCGCCGACCATTTTTTTCAATGACTTTAACATTAAGTTCCTCAATCTTAGAAAGGAATTTAATAGCATTGGATAAACCTGTTCCGCCAGCTAGCTTTCCTGTTAGAAGTTCTGGCAGCCAAGTATCACGCAGATAGGTATTGCTGCTTTCTAAAATATTATTAATAAGGGTACGATGTCCCCAGCCAATAAAGGCAGCTGACAATGAGTACCTGCCAAGTTCGCTCAGGGCATCGATAACATCTGTAGCTGTACCGCCAGACCCTCCAATTCCTGTCGGTACACCGATTTTGAAGACTCCTTCTTCAGCAATACGTGTCAGTAATTCATCAGCACTCCCGCCTGATTCTTGATCAATATCTTGGGCATTAGCTTCAAGCCAAGCCGTAAATTCCTTTGAAAGATAGGTCATAGCATTCCTCCAATTCATTAGTTAAGCTATTTTTGTCCTTCTTAGCTCTAACTGATTGACTTATTTTGCATACTGCTGCAGTTCTTCATTAATCGGTGTATCAGCCATATTATTAGCATAATTACAAAGCGTTGCAAGACTGACCCCCAACACAACATCGAGGGCATTTTCACGAGTATAGCCAGCTTCGAGAAAATCAGCAAAAGCCTCATCGCCCACACGTCCCTTAGTATTGATAACAGCAATTGTAAACTTAGCCAATGTATCCAGCTTTGGATCATCATCAATCGGCGTGGTATTTCTCAGGGCTTCCAGCAAATCCGGTGCCATATGAATCTGTTTAATTGAAAAGGCCGTATGCCCTGCCACACAGAAAGCACAGCCGTTAGTTACGGCAGCTGTAATCTGAACAACTTCGCGCTCTGTTGGGGTCAGACTGTTACGACGATTAATACCGCCTACAGTACGATAGGCTTCAAGTGCCGTCGGTGCATTAGCCAAAAGCCCGATAAGATTAGGAATATAACCGCCATTATCTTCCTTAACAGTCTTAAGAACGTCCTTAACTTCGTCTGGTGCTGATTCAATTGTATGTATAGTAAATTTAGACATAGTAGATACCTCTCTTTTTTTGGCTATCTTACCATGTCCTTTCCCTTTTGTATAATTTAACTTTTTTATAGCCGGCTATAAATTATTGATATGTGAAAAATGAGCATAAAAAATGACAGAACACCAAAAATATGAAAGCCCTGTTATTCTACCCAAAAGAGGAACAAGACAAAAACGTCTCATCCCTCTTTTATAAGCTATTAATGCTCTAATTCCCCGGTAAATTAACAATAAGAATACCAGTGATAATGAGAGCTAGTTCTATAATTATACAAAGATTGAGTTTATCTTTAAAAATGAAAATTGAAAAACTGCGGTCAGTATCAGGTCCAGACCTGAGCCTAAGACCAAGGCAAAACCATTGTTAATGCCTAGCAGATTACCTGTTGCCCATTTTGCTAGAGTTGCAGCTTTACCATCATTTAAAACAGCTACAGGAAGATTATATTTGGCTGTTCAAACCGATTAGGCTTCAAAATCATCAAGATAAGTAAGCAAGTCTCCCTTATAAATAGTTCCTGCCTGTGTATCTACTGTTTTCGGACAGGAAATAGTCAGCTCAGAAATTCGGTCTTTAGCAGGCACGATTATACTATCCATCAGTTTTTGTAAGTTCTCCAAGTTATCGGCTGAGGGTAAAAAAGCAAGCGGCTTCTCCAATTCAAATGTTTCAGAAATCAGTGCAGACTTGATTTTAGTTTCTCCAAAATCAAGAACCAGAATGGTCATATCTGTTTTCCTTGTGTTATTGTTTTTTATGATACTTTATTTTTTCAGAAAGCTTAGTTATTGTTAATTCCCAGATTTTTTAGCAGCTGTTTTCACGGCTAGAAAATTCTCTTTGAAAGTGCTATTATAATTAGCAGATCATCTCACAGGAGGTTATTATGTCAAAAGATGCTATAAAAAAACAAGTTCGTGCTGCTTTTGATCACCGTGTCGCAGTGCGCATCTATAATGATCAAGATATTAGCAAAGAAGATATGGAATACATCCTAGATACTGCTTGGCTTAGCCCTTCTTCTATTGGTTTGGAGGGCTGGCGCTTTGTCGTTTTAGGTCGCAAGCAGATTGCCAAGCACCGCAAAGCTCTAAAAGTTCTGGCTTGGGGAGCTCAGTCTCAATTGGACACGACTAGTCATCTGGTTCTGCTTTTAGCTGAGAAAAATGTTCGCTACGACAGTGAATCCGTCAAGGAAAGTCTGCTTCGCCGCGGAATTTCTCAGGGTGAGAATTTGGACATGCGTCTTAATCTTTACAAAACATTCCAAGAGGAAAATATGAAAATCGCCGACAATCCGCGTGCCGTCTGGGATTGGGCGGCCAAACAAACCTATATCGCTATGGGCAATATGATGACTGCTGCTAGCATGATTGGCATTGATTCCTGCCCAATTGAAGGATTTGATTATGATAAGGTCAATGCTTATCTAGCTGAAGCTGGTATTATCAACTCCGAAAAAGAGAGTATTGCCAGCATGATTTCTTTTGGCTACCGTTTGAAGGATCCTAAACATCCACGCAGCCGTAAGCCTCGCCAAGAAGTCATTACTTGGCTGGAATAAAGTATTGATATTTGATAAAAAGGAAAGGAAATTCTCATGAAATTTTTACACACCTGCATCCGCGTTAAAGATTTGGAGGCTTCACTTAAGTTTTACCGAGAAGCACTCGGTTTCAAGGAAGTCCGCCGCAATGATTTTCCGAAATACCAGTTTACTTTAGTCTATCTTCAATTGGAAGACGATCCTGACTATGAACTGGAATTGACCTACAACTATGGCCACGACGCCTATAATCTTGGCGATGGTTATGCTCATATCGCTGTTGGTGTTGATGATCTTGATACAGTACATGAAGCTCATAAAGCAGCAGGTTATACCGTTACCGATCTCTCAGGATTGCCTGGTAAACCTAAAATGTATTACTTCATCACCGATCCAGATGGTTATAAGATTGAAGTCATACGGTTAAGTCTGTTCAGCACACGCCAATAAGTATAAAAAAGACAATCGTTCCCACATTGTTTTCTCTAACAGAACTTTTTTAACATAACAGAACCGCCCGGATATAATATTTGGGCGGTTCTGTTATAGGTATTAATATTTAGGAGTGTACACCAGATGTTCATTAACAAAGGCATCAAAGCCCAATTGGCTCAGCTCACGTCCATAACCTGAGTTTTTAACCCCACCGAATGGCAGTTCCGGTAAGGACGCCCAAGCTGAGTTGATGAAGCTCATCCCCGTCTCAATCTGTGCAGCCACATATTCAGCATGACCTGGATTGCTTGAAAATACCGTACCACCAAGTCCATAGCTTGAATCATTTGCTAAGGCAATAGCCTCTTCTTCTGATGCAACCTTATAGATAGAGGCTACTGGACCAAAGATTTCTTGATTATAAATAGGATTATCTTTGCTGATATTTATCAAGACAGTTGGCAAGACAAAATTACCTGGATGCTCAATTGGTTGGTTGCCATAAACAACTTGAGCACCATTATCCACGGCTAATTTTATTTGTTCAAGCACTTCTTCCTTAGCACTAGCTGAAGATAGAGGAGCTAGTGTCGTTGCTGGATCCATTGGGTCACCCCACTTAGCTGATTTAAAGGTCTCAACCATCATATCTACAAACATATCATACTTGTCTGCCATAACAATAAAACGCTTCGATGAGGTGCATACTTGCCCGGCATTATAGAGACGTGCATAAAAAATAGTATCCTTTAGCAGATCAAAATCGGCATCATCTAAAATGATAAAGGCATCGTTGCCACCCAGTTCCATAGAAGATTTTTTCAGATTCTTACCAGCTTCTGCCGCAATAGAAGCACCTCCACGCTCGGATCCTGTTAAACAAACACCGGCAATACGCGGATCAGCAATAATATCTGAAACTTGCCTGTATGAGACGAAAAGATTTTTAAAAGTCCCCTTGGCCGCACCTGCTTCATTAACTAAATCTTCAAACGCTTGAGCTGAAGATGGGCAGCTAGAAGCATGCTTGAGAACCATTGGATTTCCAACAATAAAGTTTGGCGCAAAAACACGCATGATTTGATAAAAAGGGAAATTCCAAGGTTCTACAGCTAAGAGAACGCCTGTCGCTTGTTTGAGATAGTAAGCTTCTCCAGTATCTGTTTGCAGTGGAACAGGGGCAAGAAATTCATCGGCTTTGTCAGCATAGTAGTCTGCAATATCCGCACAGAGTTCAACCTCACCCTGAGCCTCCCTAAAAAGCTTCCCCATATCCTTGGTCATGATTTCAGCATATTTATCACGATCATGGCGTAAGAGATTAGCTATTTGATGAAGCTGAGCCTTGCGTATTTCTAGTTGTTCTTCTTGACGCCAAGTTTTATAGAGATTATGAGCTATCCCTAAGGCAGTTTCCACATCAGCATCCGTAATATTATCATATTCCTTGAGTACTTCATTAGTATAAGGATAAATTGTTTTGTAAGCCATAATTGCCTCCTTTGTTTTGTATATAAAGTACTTACATTTCTATTATGGCACTTTTGAAAGCATTTTCAAATTTTTTAATTAGAATATTCATTAATTTAATAATTCTAAAAAATCTGGAAAACCTTAGAACGAATAAAAAGATAAATAAAGGAGATACTTATAGAGAGCCTTTATTTATCTTTTTAGTTTCTATTAAAATTTTTTATCTGCCGTTTTATATCACGTTCCTGTTCACGGCGTTTGATTGTTTCGCGCTTATCATAATCGTGTTTACCCTTAGCTAAACCAATCAGAACTTTGGCAAAGCCGTGTTTTATATAAACCTTAAGCGGTATCAGAGTCATGCCACTATCTTTAAGTTCGTTCTCCAATCTGCTAATTTCACGCTTTTTGAGCAGCAATTTACGGGTCCGCTCAGGCTCCTGATTCCAAATGTTCCCCTGTTCAAAAGGTGCAATGTGGACATTGACCAACCAAGCTTCACCATTCTTGAGCTGGGCATAGCCATCCTTGAGCTGGATACGGGCAGCTCGGATTGATTTAATTTCTGTTCCTGTCAGTACCAAACCAGCCTCAATAGTATCTACGATAGTGTAGTCATGCCGAGCTTTTCTGTTTTGAGCAAGTGCATTATTAGTATCCTTAGAAATAAAAATCACCTCATTTCTCCTTGCATCATCCTATCAAATAGACTAGGTCCCCCTATTTTTCTTACGTCTACGAACAGTTTCACGTCCTTTTTTATCATTGTGTGGACGATTTTGATTTTTGCGCTTGTCCGGCTTTTTGGCTGACTTGCGCTGACTGTCATAAGAAAAATCACCGTTCTTCTTGGTCTTCTTATAATCTCCGCCCTTGTATTTACTACCGTAGTCAGAGCGACGATCACGACGAGGTCCACGATGGAACTCACGCGTCTTCTCTTGACGTGCTTTACGCCCTTCGAGGTCTACCTTTTCAACGATATCAAAGTCACTTGGAAGATAGGAAAAATCAATATCCCCCGTTTCCTTATCTGCCCTGGTTAATTTGACACGGATTGGTTGACCGACACGGAAGACCTTACCAGACTTCTCTCCCTGCAGGGTCATGGTTCTTTCATTATAAGTATAAAATTCAGAAAGAGTGGTGATATGGACCAAACCTTCCACCGTATTAGGCAATTCAACAAACATCCCAAATTTGACAACACTAGCAATCAAGGCGTCAAATTCTTCTCCCACATGACCTTCCATGTACTCAGCCTTTTTCATGGCTTCAACAGTACGCTCGGCCTCAATAGCTCGGCGCTCCAAGGTCGATGAGGAAGAAGCCAGTTCTGGAATCACTTCTGCGAAGTGCTCCTTTTTTTCCTCTGTCAAATCACTATATTCACGCACCATACGGTGAACCAGCAAATCTGGATAGCGACGAATAGGACTGGTAAAATGAGTATAGTAATCAGCTGCCAGACCATAGTGACCATGATTATGCTCTGAATAGCGAGCCTGCTGCATGGAGCGCAACAACATCATAGCCATTACTTCTTGACCAGGTTGCCCCTGCATTTTGGTCATAAATTCCTGCAGAGCCTTTTGGCTGAGATTATTAGCTGTACCGTAAATCTGGATGCCAAATAGGGAGGCATAATCCATGAATTTCTGCAGTTTTTCAGTCTTGGGCTGTTCATGAATACGATAGATGAAGGGGAGCTGGGCCTTGGCAAAATGCTCAGCAACGCATTCATTGGCTGCTAGCATGAAGGATTCAATCATCCGCTCAGCAATACCACGATCGCGTACAACGATATCTATCGGCAGTCCCTTATCATCAACCAAGGTCCGAGCTTCGGCTGTATCGAAATTCAGAGCTCCGCGACGAACCCGCATATCCTCTAAGATTTTATGAAGTTCGGCCATCTGAGTGAGCGCTTCCATGATGGGCTTAAACTGCTCGATAACTTCTTGATTCCCCGCCAACATTTCATTGACATCATCATAGGTCATGCGGAAGGTCGTCTTAATAACGGTCTGTCTAATCTGATGAGCAACCACACGACCTTGGGGATTGATTTCCATGATGGCTGATTGAGTCAAACGATCCACATTAGGATTGAGCGAGCAAATACCATTAGATAAACACTCAGGTAGCATTGGAACCACACGGTCAGTAACATACACAGAAGTCCCACGAACAATAGCTTCACGATCCAGCGCAGAGCCTTCTGTAACATAGTAGGAAACATCCGCAATATGGACCCCAAGCTCGTAATTTCCATTATCTAAGCGTTTGATATGAACAGCATCATCTAGATCCTTAGCCTCTTTACCATCAATGGTAAAGGTAATCTCATCGCGCAAATCAAGCCGACCAACCATATCGCTCTCGGATGGTGCATCTGAAATAGCCTGTGCTTCGGCCATAACATCTTCAGGAAATTCAGAAACAATGTCCATCGATTCCAAAACTTCCAAGACATCGATACCAACATCTCCTTGATGACCGACGATATCACGGACAGTTGCAACAAAGTAATCATGGTGACGAGTAGGATATTTCTCAATATCTACCTTGATGATTTCAGTCCCGTCAAGAACAACAGGTTCCTTTTTAATATAGATCTTTTGACTAATCTTTTGATTCTTAGATTTAATATAACCGGCATATTTGGGACGTTCATCATCCAGAATAAATTTACCAACAACTGTCTTGATGGAGCGCTCAATGACTTTGACCACACGAGCTTCAGCCGCCGTCCCTTTTAGACGGTTGGCAGGTTTCTTGATTTCAACAGCGACAGTGTCACCGTCAATAGCATAACTAACATCAGTACGGCCGATAAACATGTCCTCTTCATCATCGCTGACATGGAGGAAACCAAAGCCGGCCTTATTGGCGCGAAAAACGCCCTGAACCGTGATTTCTTTCTTCTTTGCCTTTTCCTTGCGTAGGGAGATATAACCATCGTTGTTGAAGCGCAGTTGCCCCTTACTCTCTAACTTGGAAATAGCTTTGATGAGCTCAGGAAACCTCTCAGCTCCAGACATATCCAGAGCGGCTGCCAGATCATTGATATTGGATCTGCCTTGATCCTTGAGGTATTTAATTATTCTTTCTTTCATTTAACTGTCTTTCTTTTCTCGATAGTAGGTGGAGGATTCACAAAAAATGAGCCAGACAAAGTCTCGGCTCACTTTCGCAATTACAATTACTTACTTGATAAAATCGCAAGTACTAGGGCATCCGCTAACCAAAAGAAAACGAGAATACCTGTAAAACGTTGCATAAAGGCTTCAAAGCCGCGTGCTTTTGTACGCTCAAACAGGGCTTCAGACCCACTGCTATCAAATACATTGCTACTTGGATTTTTTTGTGGCTGCATAAAGATTGCAATAATCAAAATCACAGACATTACAAGCAGTGCCGTCAGCAAAATATCATACATATTTCTGTTTCCCTCCACTATTGTCCTATGTAGTGTATCATAATTGCCCTCAAGATTCAAGATGAAGGGTCACTTTTCTCTCCTTGGGACAGTATTTCAAAATCTGAATTTTTTCCGGATGATTAGTCTTATTTTTACTGGTGAGATAATTTTTACTGCCGCAAGAGCTGCATTTTAAATTGATTTTTATGCGCACTAGATTTCCTTAACTTTCAAATAATGTCTGAAATTGATTAAACTCCAAGTGAAATTAATAAAGACGATGACACTGGTCGCATAAAAGACCCAATGATAACCTAAACCAGCAGCCACGCTCGAGCCAATAAAAGGACCAATGACCTGTCCCATGTTGGTAAAAATCTGATTATAGCTGAAAATCCGTGATAGCCCCTCTTTGGGGGTAATCTTAGTCAATAAAAAATTGACACTAGGCATGAGGGCTCCCATTCCAAAACCATAGAGAAAACGTAACATCCCTAACTGGAAAGGTGTTTTTGCATGCGCAAAAGAAATATACATACAAAAACTGTAAAAAAGAGCCAGCAATAACAAGCGGTGATTCCCAATCTTATCGCCAATTCTCCCCAGAAAAGAGCTGGATATCATGCTAGAAAATCCCATGCTGGAGACTATTAGACCCGATACAAACATGAGGTTTTCAGTCTGACCAAGATGACGGATATACAGTGTCAAAATCGGTGCAATGGACTGGGCCGAAATTTGAATAATCATGCTGGTCACAAAAAGCCCCAGCATAACCTGACGGTTTTTAATTTGCTTCAGTAAATCTTTGGTTGGCAGTTCATCACTTCTTTTAATCGGTGTAAAGTCTTCCTTAATCAAAAAGATGGTCATAAAATTCAGCAGCAAAAGCAAACTGCCGACAAAAAGAAAGAGATTGCGAATGCCTAGAAGATCGGCAAAATAACCTCCCAAAAGAGGGCCAATCAAAGTACCAGCCGTAACTCCTGTTGCTAAGGTTCCTAATGCATAGCCTAGTTTTTCCTGCGGGGCCTGACCCGCAATTAAGGCTGTAGAATTAGGTACATAGCCTGCAAAGGCTCCATTGATGAACCTTAACGTCAAGAGCCAAAAGACATTGGGAACAAAGGCTAAGCCTCCCATGGTAAATGCCATGACCAGACTGGCCCGAATCATCATGGGCTTACGCCCATAGCGGTCAGCCAACTTCCCCCAAATAGGAGCAACCAGGGCTGAAGCCAGAGCCGACAGTGACACTGACAGACCTGCATAGAATTCCACTCTGCTTGGATCAGCGCCCAGTTCTTCCACAAAAAGCGCCATGAAAGGCATAACCAGTGAAAAACTTGCTCCAGTCAGAAAATTGCCAAACCAAGCGACTCTCATATTCTGCTGCCAGTTTACAGTCACAACACTCTGCGCTTCTATAATTCATCATCTTCCTTCTCTAAACTGCTTCATTATTATAGCATAAAAGAGATCTTTTTGATTAGCAATCCGTCTTATTTGAAACTGTTTTTATTTTTCTTCACAGCTGGCAAGACTAGGCTTTTGGCTTATGAGCTGCAATGAGAAACTGTAGGGGCAGATTTTGGGAATCCTTTTTGAGGACATAGCTGCCTGAACGCTCTTCCATCAAATCCGGCCAAATATTCCAAGAGGATTGCTGACTTTCATCAACCCTGTCAATCTGTAAACCTGCTTCAATATAAGATCCCTCGTCTTCCCAAGTCATAGGCTCTGTCTGTTCAAAATAAGGCTGTTCGATTTTAAAGCCTTGACTGATATCCTCACCAATGGTCATAAACATCGGATGGTCATCGCGAATGATAAATTTGCCGCCGGGTTTCAAAAGGCTGGCAACAACTCTGCCCCAAGCAGCAATGTCTGGCAGCCAGCACAAGACACCCAAAGACGTATACACCAAATCAAAGTCTCCCTCAATGGCTGCTCTAGCATCATAGACATTTGCTTCTATAAATTCAATATTGGCATTGGCCTTTTCAGCTAACTCTTTAGCTAGCGCGCTTCAAAGATTCATCAGAAAGGTCTAAGCCTATGAGACGCTCAGCTCCTAAGCGTGCTAGGCTAATAGTATCTGTGCCTAGATGGCACTGGAGATGTACAACATCTTTGCCTGTCAGATCTCCTATTAAATCCTTATCCTGAGCTATTTCCGGTGTGACATAATTTTTGTTTTCTAAGAGTTTATTAATTCCATAGCCTGACTCTTGATGCAGACGGGCACGGTCATTCCAGTTGCTGCGATTATCTTCAAAATAATTTTCATCCATTGCCTTTTTCCTTTCAATCAACCATCTGCCAAATGTTTTAACTGCAGCCCAAGCTGCTGCAGAGTCTCTTTCGGACTGCCATTATTGTCAATGATAACCTGAGCAAATTTCTTTTTATTCTGCAAGGGCATCTGGGCAGCCAGCCGTTTAGCAGCCTCATCAAGACTGTAGTGATTGCGCTTCATCAGTCGTTCTAACTGCTTATCCTCATCTACATAGACTAACCAAATTTCATCAAACCAGTCCTGATAGTCCAGCTCCAGCAAAAGCGGAATATCCATAAAAAAGATAGGCTCTTTAGCAGCCAAAGCATCACGTCTGCCTGCCAATTCCTCACGGATAATCCGATCTTGCAGTTTGGCAGATTTTTCCTGATTTTCCTTGCTGGAAAAAATCAGCTGAGCTAATTTAGGTCTGTCCAGCTCCCCATCAGCCGCTAAAATTTCTGTCCCAAAGGCAAGAATGAGTGCCTGATAGAGGCTTCCCCCCTTTTTTTGCAGCTCATGCACGACCTGATCAGCGTCTATGACCTGATAGCCAGCTTGGCGAATTTGTTCAGCGACAGTGGACTTGCCGGAGGCAATACCGCCTGTAATTCCAATAATCTTGCTCATCGTTTTTGACAGGACGGGCAAAAATACGTCCCGCGTCCTCCTACTTTGATTTTCTGAATCTCTGCTCCACAGCGAGAACAAGGCTCGCCCGATTTGCCGTAAACCTCTAAATACTGCTGCATGGTTCCATCTTCACCGAGTGCGTTGCGGTAAGTACGAATAGTCGAGCCGCCTTTTTCAATGCCCAGCTGCAAAATATAGATGGTTTCGTCATGGATCCGCTTGATTTCAGCTTTTTTCAAGCTGTCAGCCGAACGTTCCGGATAGACTTTGGCTGCCCAGAGAACCTCATCAACATAGATATTGCCTAGGCCGGCAACTAATTTTTGCTCCAAAAGCAGTGGTTTGATAGGCTTATGAGAAGACAAGACAGCCCGCTCAAAAGGAGCTAATTTAAAATCTTTTTTGCTTGGCTCAGGCCCCAATTTCTTTTGTTTAAAATAGGCCTTCTCAGCCGATTTTGCCAGCAGTTCAAAGGTCCCAAATTTACGGACATCCTGATAAACCAAGGTTGAGCCGTCAGCTAAGTGAAAGAAGACATGAAAGTGCTTATTATCAGGCACTTGTTCAGGAAAGAGCAGATACTTGCCTTCCATGCGCAAATGCGAAATCAGCACTTGAGCGCCTAAATCAAAAATGAGATATTTACCGCGGCGGCGCATAGAGTCAACAGTTTGACCTGCTAAGTCCAGCTGAAAGCTGTCAAAATCTGTCTTGACCATCTTGGGCACACGCACATCCACTGATACAATCTTTTTACCAACAATCAACCGCTCTAAACCGCGTCTGACTGTCTCAACCTCTGGTAACTCGGGCATATCTAAGATATCAGGAGCAGCCGGAAAAGCTAATAGAAACAAGGACAAGTCAGAAAATTTAGTTTTCTATGCTTATTATCTTTTTCATCAGCTTTTCCTCATGGAATTTATACTGCCCCTTCCTTTCTTTCATTAAATTTTATATTTTTTACAGCTTAATCCTTCAAGCCCAACAAGCGCCTAGCATAGATAACCTGACCTGAGTGCATAGCAGCATCATCAATGATAGATACTAAACGGGCACCACGAGTGACCGCAGGTGTCCAAGAATCGTCCACAATATCATCGAGGCTATCTTCATCAAGTGACTTGAGATAGTCTTTAGTGAGATTGACAGCTGCAACCAGATAGCCCAGCACAAGACTCAAGTCATCCACCTGAACTTTTTGGGCTTCCTCCAAAGAATGCCTCCAGTCTGGCGTATCATCGGGCAAGTCCAAATGAAACTTTTCTTTCCAGCCTTGGCTAAACCAGATAGGTACCTTATCTGCTAAATCAGAAATCTGCAAATCCATTTCACGCGCCGTATGCCAAGCCAGCCAAGTCATGGATTTAATTTGACCCGAAACTTCTACAGCCGAAAAACGATTAGCTGCATCAATACTTACGCCGTCAAATAAACGCTCAATGCGTTCCTGTGCGCGTTCCACGCTTTCTATTAACATATCTAAATAAGTCATACTCCCACCTCCTCGTAAAATAAGTTTATGGGGATTTTTCGATCCCAAATTTTAATCATTGTTATAACATTAACTTGACTAGTGCAAGGTTTTTCAGAACAATAGAGTCATGGAATGGTCTCATGGTTGTTT
>NZ_JBHSAC010000011.1:0-36771 GCF_042649885.1 Streptococcus dentapri
TTCATCTTAAAGATAAGAGACACCAAAAAAGACAAACCTCCAAAAAGAAGTTTGTCTTCGGTCTGAAGTACATATTTTATGTACTTTTTATTTGTCTTTTTAAAGAAGTAGTTATATAGGATGCGTAATGTAAACTAGGATGTCGAAAAAAATGTTTATTTAATGTATTTTTCCTGATATACTTTAGGTGTCGAAAGGATATGATTATATACTTGTAATTTCGATACTGCCTATTTAAAATATTGATTTGTGCATATAAGAAGTTTGTGAGGTAGATAAATGATTTTAGCACATTATGAACGAAAAACAGAAAAAAAACAGTCATTAGAAGAGCATTCTTTTAATGTAGCTAACGAGGCAAGGGAAGATGCTGACCCTATTGGGCAAGGAGATGTGCTCTTTCTGCTGGGACTTTATCATGATTTAGGGAAGGCAGATAGAAAATTCCAAGATAAACTAACCAAGAACCCTGCTATGCATGTTGACCATTCCTATGCCGGTGCAAAGTATTTGTTTGAGAAAATCAAAATATGCCTTTCGGCGAAGGATGTTGATAAAACAACGCGTTTACAATTCAACGATAGTATTGTTTATGTTATTTCTGCGCATCATGGAATGTATGATATTTTCGATGAAGAAGCGGAGTTATATGCTTATAACAAACTTAGAAATCGCATTGCAAGGCCGATGTCAGATTATCATTTCGATAGTGATGTAAAACATTATGCTGCCTTTTTAGAATCAAAATTGAAAGATTATGGCTATCAGCATTTAGATGATTTGATCTTAAAAGCCTTTGATAATTTTCAAGAGGCCTGGTCGAAATTAAGCATCCATGATGACAGTGAGCATGACTATTATAGTGCGTGCTTTGTCAGGCTGTACCTGTCTTTTCTAAAAAATGCAGATATACTAGACACAGTCAATGCCTATGGTTTACTCGTTAATCCTTTAAAACAAGAGGAGAAAATAAAACTAAATGAGTCATATCTTGAAGCTATCGAGAAAAAGTATCGCAGTTTTGCCCATCCAACGACTAAACTCAACATCATTCGGACACAAATTAGTGCGCGCGTCAAAAATAGAGGGGAAAATGATTCGACTGGAATATATCGTTTAGACCTACCCACTGGCGCTGGTAAGACGAATCTCAGTATGCGATACGCCTTTCATCAATTAGTTGACCAAAATAAATCAAGATTTTTCTACATTACACCATTTTTATCCGTTTTAGAGCAGAATGCTGCTGAAATTAGAAAAATAACGGGTGATGCAGGCGTATTAGAACACCATTCGAATGTTATCAGACAAACTGATGATAATGACGAGAAAGAAACGTTGATGTCTGACTACCTGATTGACAGTTGGGATAGTCAGATTGTCTTGACATCAATGGTGCAATTTTTTCAAACCTTATTTAAGACAAAGTCATCTAATATTAGACGTTTTTCAAGTCTTATTAACAGTGTTTTGATTTTAGATGAAGTTCAGTCTTTACCGATTGAAGTGACGACTTTGTTTAATTTAACCATGAATTTTTTAAATAAAGTAATGAATACAACCATTATTCTGTGTACTGCTACACAGCCAGTCTATGATTCTGCTGTCATTGGACATAGAATTTCTTGTGGCGGTAGAAATAGTGAATCTGCTGACATTGTTGATTTAAAGCATGATGAGAAAGAAGTCTTTTCAAGAACAGAGCTGAGAAAATTTGATGAAGATAATCAAAACTCGAGGCTTTCAGATTTGCTAGATTTTGTTTTGAAGAATGATGAATCAACCCTTGCAATTTTCAATACCAAAAGGACAGTTGATACATTTTATACCATGCTTGAAGAATTGACAGAAAGGCCAATCTATCAGCTTTCAACCAATATGTGTGCGCAGCACAGATTAGATATTATTTCAGAAATTAAGCAGCAATTAAAAGATGATATTCCCATTATTTGTATCAGTACACAGCTAATTGAAGCAGGGGTTGATGTCGATTTTAATCGCGTCATCCGTTCCTATGCAGGAATTGACTCAATTGTTCAAGCTAGTGGGCGCTGTAATCGTGAGGGCAAGCGTGATAAAGGTCAAGTCACCTTAGTTAATCTGACAAGTGAAGAAGAAAATATCTCTCAACTTAAAGAGATAAAGGCTAAGAAAGATGCGACAGAAGTTATTTTACATAAAATTACATCACCTATAGAGGTTTCAGTTTTAAATCGTAATTTCTTTGAGTATTATTATGCTAACAACCAAGATTCAATGGATTATCCTTTAGAACATGATGGTGAATCAGTTTATGATTATTTAAGTGATAACTCATATCAATACAGAAAAAAATTTAAAGGAAAGTTAAAACAGGCCTTTAAGACTGCTGGTTTGAAAATGAATCTGATAAACAATGATACCATTGGTGTCTTAGTTCCTTATGGCGATGCGATTGAAAAATTATTGACTTTAGAAGAATTGTGTGAATACGATTATCCGTCTGAAGAAGACTATCAAGCCATAAAAGGACTTTTAAAGGAATTGCAGCCCTATACGGTAAATGTTCGTGAGCATGATCAAATACTTGAAGCGACAAAGTCTTATCTTAATGGTCAAATTCAGGTATTGTCTGATGGTTATTATGATGAGAAAAAGGGTATCACCTCGGAAAGAGGCAGTTTCCTTATGTAGCTTCAATGAAAACAGGCCAACGAAAGTTAGTAGAGAACTTCGTTGACCTGTCATTCAACTTAAATAATCACTAAATATAATTTCAATCCACATAGATGCTACTATGATAGTCAAATTATATCAAAAATAATTCACACAAGCAATTAATCACAAACACTAAATATAGAACGAAATTATTGACTTTTGAAATTTTAATTGTTAAGATAGGTTTATAAAGTTACAGGAGGAGGTTTTGACCTTGTATAGATCGAGAAACTTTTATGCCAGAATCCGTGGTGACCGAGCCCTTTTTACAAATCCAGCTACTAAAGGTGGTTCAGAAAGGTCATCGTATGCTGTACCTACACGACAAGCCTTACAAGGGATAGTTGACAGCATCTATTATAAACCTACATTTACGAATGTTGTCACTGAAGTAAAGGTTATCAACCAAATTCAGACAGAATTGCATGGCGTTCGTGCACTATTGCACGATTACAGTGCTGATTTGAGCTACGTATCTTATTTGAGTGATGTCGAATACCTTGTCAAATTTCATTTTATTTGGAATGAAAATCGCGAAGATTTAATTCAGGATAGGCTGCCTAATAAGCACGAAGCTATTATGGAACGCTCTATTCGTAAGGGGGGGCGGCGCGATGTTTTTATTGGCACGAAGGAATGTTTTGGCTTGATTGATGAAATTAGTCAGGAAGAGTATGAAACTACCTCTTCTTACTACGATGGCGTTATCATTGATTTAGGAATTATGTTCCATTCTTTTGCGTATCCAACGGATAAAACAAGGCCATTAAAATCTTATTTCACCAAAACAGTGATGGAGAATGGAGTGGTTAAGTTTAATCCTCAGTCTGAGTGTGAGATTGAAAATACTCTGTCTAGTTACGCCTTTAAAACACCTGACCAGATTAAGTCAGTTGATGATGAATATAAAGAATATGAAGCGATGGAGAAAGGAGAAAACTAATGGATTTTTTTACTTCTCTTTTAAAGGCTTATGAAAAGGCGGAGGAAACGGGTTTAGTTGACCAACAAAAGGGCGATAGTGAGGCTGTTTTGCTGCCGATTTATCATACTAGTTTAAAGTCAAATGGGAAAAATATTATTTCGGTCAAATTGGATCAGGATGGTGGTTTTTATAAGGCGGAATTCATGGCTAATAACCAAACGATTATTTTTCCTGTAACTGTGGATTCTGTCGCAAGATCGGGCAGTAACCCTGCTCCCCATCCTCTTGTTGACAAGTTTTCTTATTATGTTTCAGAGGTGAGTCAATCACAATATAATGATTTTCATAAACAATTTGCTAATTGGATTGCTTACTGTGAGGAAGGCGAAGTCAAGGATTTTTTGATAAAGATTCAGCATTTTATTCTCCAACCAGATTTTCTAAGTAGCATTCTTCACTCTTTATATGGTGAGCATTACCAAAGGGAGGGATTGAAAATCACCTATTCTGACTCTGCTGGAAAAGATAAGACGATTGATTTATCAGCTTATTTTTTAGAATTTTCAATTGTACAATTCCAAGACCTTAAAGATGAATCGGTGACCAGCTACAAGGCATTGCATCAATCGTTTATTTCCTTTATAATAGCTAATCGAGATAATTTGGGAATTTGTAATATTAGCGGACGAACGGAGCAAATTACCAATAAACATCGGGGACTGATGGGGAATGCTAAAATTATTTCGGTTAGTAATAAAGGAGAAGCCTATAAAGGACGCTTCAAGGAGCGGGAAGATGTTTTTAGTGTTGGCTATGAAACCTCTGAAAAAATTCATTTAATGATTAAGTATCTGCTGGAAAATAAAAACAGCAGTACTTGGTTGGGCACGTCACAATATCTCATCAATTGGTTTAGTGATGATTTAGCAAATGAAAGTCAATTGGATATTGTGAAGCCGGTGTTTGATGATTTATTTGAAGATGATGAAGACGAAGAAGACAGTCTGCTTTCCATCAAACCTAATGAAGAAAATAGGCAAATAGGTTCTTCGTTTATCAAGGGGCGAAAATTGTTTAGCAGTGATGCAACCTACTATGTTGCCATACTGAACAAAACAAGCAATGGTCGTATTGCGTTAAAATACTTCCGCCAGCTTCAAGTTTCCCAGTTATTGAAAAATCTGGAAATTTGGCAGGAAAATTATTCTTGGGAAGTAAGAGCTAAAGCAGGAGATAAAACACCTACTTTTAATGAAATAATCAGCGCAGCCTATGGTGTTGACAGAGAGCGTTATTTAGAATTGGATAACGATAGCTTCCGTAGTGATCAATACCAGCAATTAGTCACAGCTTTGATTGATGGAAAATCGATGCCGTCTTCAATTGTTAAAAAATTAGAGAACAATATCAAACAGAGACAAAAATATCCGAAACACTGGTATCAAGTACAACAAGTTAGTCTTGGAATTTTACATAAACAAAACGGAAGGGAGTTTGCACCAATGTTAGATCACGAAGAAACAGATCGTTCTTATTTATTCGGACGATTGCTTGCCGTTTATGAATTGATTGAGACCCAACGGTATGCCTTAGATAGCGGTAGTCAAGAAAGGATTACCAACGCAGAACGTTATTGGACCGCCTATACAGGTCAACCAGCTAAGATGATGAATCATTTAGAAAATAAGGTAAAACCTTATGAAGAAGTCTTAAAACTAAATAGACCTGGTATCTGGCATAAACTAGAGAAAGAAAGAGCAGAAATTATTCAGCTTTTAAGTCCATTGTTTACTGATAAGGAGTTCGCACAGCCATTAGATTATAAATTTATCTTTGGCTATTATGCTGAAAAGAAATTTTATTATGCAAAACAAGTCAAGGAAAGTGAGGAATAAGTGATGATGGAACACAAAATTGATTTTATGGTAACTGTAGAAGTAAGAGAAGCAAATGCAAATGGAGATCCACTATCAGGAAATATGCCTAGAACGGATGCTAAAGGGTATGGCTTGATGAGTGATGTATCTATTAAACGCAAAATTAGAAATCGCATGCAAGACATGGGGCATAAGATTTTTGTCCAAGCAAATGATCGGATTGAGGATGGCTTGAATTCTTTAGAAAAACGTTTCAAGGCACAATTTTCTGGAAAAGAGTCGGATGAAGAAATCAATGAAAAAGCCAATCAAATCTGGCTAGATGTTCGCGCATTTGGACAGGTGTTCACTTACCTGAAAGATCGCTCTTTTGCTATTCGTGGTCCGGTTTCTATTAGTATGGCTCATTCCTTAGAACCAATTATCATTTCTAGTCTGCAAATTACTAGAAGCACAAATGGTGTAGAGCCTAAGAAAGCAGGAGGTCGTTCTTCCGACACCATGGGTACCAAACACTTTGTGGACTACGGTGTCTACGTGATCAAAGGCTCTATCAATACTCATTTTGCAGAGAAGACAGGATTTTCTGATAAGGATGCCGAAGTAATTAAAGAAGCGCTGATTAGTCTTTTTGAAAACGATGCATCATCAGCTCGCCCTGAAGGCTCCATGCGTGTTCGTGAGGTCTTTTGGTTCACTCACAGTAGTAAATTAGGAAATGTATCTAGTTCGCGTGTCTTTGATTTGTTGGAGTTTGACAAAGCAAAACAAGATAAGGACAACTATGAAGATTATGGTATCCATCTTAATCAAGAGAAGTTGGCAAATTATGAAGTTAAAGGGTTGAAAGTTGATATAATAGAAGGACTTTAATATGGTCTATTCAGAAGATGACTATCTTATGTTATCGGGAATTCAGCATTTTCAATTTTGTAAAAGACAATGGGGATTAATTCACATTGAACAGCAATGGGCAGATAATGAAGCAACAGCCCATGGTCAGATTCTGCACCAAAAGGCGGATAATCCCTATATTAAGGAAAAGAGGAAAGATGTAATCATTTCAAGAGCTATGCATGTTTCTTCAAAAACTTTAGGCCTCTATGGTATTTTGGATGTTGTCGAATTTCATAAAGATGAAAATGGAGTTACACTAAAGGGGAAACGAGGGAAATGGCTGCCGACGATTGTTGAGTATAAACGCGGAAAACCCAAAAGAGATACTCGTGATATTGTTCAGTTAGTCGCACAGACGATTTGCCTTGAAGAGACACTGGGGTGTCATATTGAGACAGGTTGTCTCTATTATCATAGTGTCAATCAAAAGAAGCTCATTGAAATGACTGAACAATTGCGCCAAGAAGTTTTTGATTTGGCTAAACAAATGCATTACTATTATGACAATAAAATCATAGACAAGGCAGAGTACTTTAAAAATTGTCCTCTTTGCTCTTTAGTAGATATTTGTATGCCACGCTTAAGCAAAAAATCTCGTAATGTTAATAATTACATCAAGCAGCGTTTAGTGAGTGAGGAGAGTTTATGAAAAAATTGTTGAATACGTTATATCTCACGCAGGATAATTTTTATTTGACACGCGAGCGGGATAATATTGTTGTCAAGCAGAAAGGAAAAGTTGTCAGTCGCTTTCCTTACCGCATTATTGATGGCATCGTTTGTTTTTCATACTTAGGTGCCTCACCATTTTTGATTGAGCTTTGTGCTAAAAATCAAATCAATCTTTCTTTTCATACTCCTCAAGGACATTTTTGTGGCCGATTTGTTGGGCCAACCAATGGGAATGTTTTGCTCAGACGAGAACATTACCGATTGGCGGATCATGACCTTTCAATAGAATATGCTAAACGGTTTATCTTAGCGAAGGTGTCCAATTCCAGAAAGTATTTACTTCGTTTTAAGCGTGATCATCGAGATAGAATTGATAGTCAACTATTTGAAGATATCAATACTGAATTGAGTTGGGCGTTAGAAATGATTCAAGTTGCACCAGATAAGGAAACTTTGCTAGGTATTGAAGGGCAGGCTGCAAATCAATATTTTCGCGCCTTTAATGACCTTATTTTAGCTGATAAAAAGACATTCCAATTTAATGGCCGTACACGAAGACCGCCACAAGATTGTATTAATGCTCTTATGTCATTTGGTTATAGTTTGTTAACCTACGAATGTCAATCCGCTCTGGAATCCGTAGGATTAGATAGTTACGTTGGTTTTTATCATACAGACAGGCCAGGAAGAGCAAGCTTAGCACTTGATTTAGTGGAGGAGTTTCGTTCTTATATTGTCGATAGATTTGTTTTTTCGTTGATAAATAAGGGACAACTAACTAAAAAGCACTTTGATATTAAGGAGAATGGTAGTGTTATTTTGACCGAAAAAGGTCGTGCTATTTTTATTGAAACTTGGCAGAAGCGCAAGCATACAGAAGTTGAACATCCTTTCACTAAGGAAAAAGTTAAGTTGATGCTATTACCTTATGTACAAGCTCAGTTATTGGCCAAAGCAATTCGTGGAGAACTGGAATCATACCCACCATTCTTAATATAGGAGCAAACTTATGATGGTTTTAGTGACTTATGATGTCAATACGGAGACTACAGCGGGAAGGAGACGTCTACGACATGTAGCAAAACTTTGTGTTGATTATGGTCAGCGTGTGCAAAATTCAGTTTTTGAATGTTCAGTAACTCCGGCCGAATTTGTTGAAATAAAAAATGAACTGTTAACAATTATTGACCAAGAGTCGGATAGTATCCGATTTTACTTACTTGGAAAGAATTGGCAAAATCGGGTAGAAACAATTGGTCGAGATGATAGTTATGACCCTGATGTAGGGGTGTTGCTTTTATAAAAACTTGTGTGCGAACCTAGGTTACACATCACAACCGAGGGAGTTCGCGCACCAAAATAGAATCATAGTGACAAAAATTCAGTTTTTATTGAGCAAATTGGTTTAATAACTACTCGATTTTAGTTACAAACGGTGCAACTACGCGCTGTCGCACCCTATACGGGTGCGTGGATTGAAATATGCAGTTGGTCTTATAGGTATTGTCCCCGCTGTTGATCGTGTCGCACCCTATACGGGTGCGTGGATTGAAATATGCAGTTCCTTTAAGGTCAATGTCCTAAAGACTGTCGCACCCTATACGGGTGCGTGGATTGAAATCTGTCTCCCCGATATCCGTATTGATGAACCTTTGAGATATTACACCCCTATACGGGTGCGTGGATTGAAATCTGTCTCCCCTGTCTTAGTAGGGTTTGAGATGAGTCGCACCCTATACGGGTGCGTGGATTGAAATCAGCTGGAAAGGATGTTCTGAAACTGAGGAAGAGGTCGCACCCTATACGGGTGCGTGGATTGAAATATCTGGAACCCCCAATCATCTTCCATAATAACTCGTCGCACCCTATACGGGTGCGTGGATTGAAATACTTTTAAGTAACACTCTTGTTGATTACTCAAAGGTCGCACCCTATACGGGTGCGTGGATTGAAATAAGCATATTGAAAGGCTTTTTGGGAATAAAAAGAGTCGCACCCTATACGGGTGCGTGGATTGAAATTCTAAGAATGGCGCAAATGAAATTGCTGCTCGTGCGTCGCACCCTATACGGGTGCGTGGATTGAAATCCCTTTTTTAATAACGATTAAATGCTTCATCGGCAGTCGCACCCTTTGTGGGTGCGTGAATTGAAATACATTAGAAAACATATCAACTGATTCGCCATCTTTCAAACAAGTCTAGGGGATGACTTGTTTGTTTAATCGGCTCTATCGTTGACATCAGACTCATTAAAGAAATAAAATAGCAATATCTAGATTTAAATTATTCAAAACAAAATGCATCGCCGCTGTGATAATGCCTTAGAGATAAAGAAAAAGGAGAACATCCTTCTGGCCCAGTCGTTAGATCTTTTCTCTAACAGCTGTAGTCAGTACGGCACTGTTCTCTCTGATTGTTCTATAGGTTAATTGTTAAACGGACAGCGGCACTCATCTTCGTCTAAAATCGTAACTCAGGATTTGACTGCTGTTTTTGATCGGACAAATAGTTGCGCAGACGCCAAATACATCCCAAAGCATTGTTTCAGTGAATACGTGATTAGTTTTGCCAGTTGCATAAAGGTGACCTTCTTTTAAGGTAATAATGTGGTCGGCGTATTTTGATACAAGCGAAAGATCGTGCAAGACAATCACGATCGTCTTATGAAAATCATTTTGCAATTTTTTTAGGAGTTCAATAAATTCAATTTGATGGTGAATATCCAGATAAGAAGTCGGCTCATCCAGAAAAATATACTCTGTATCCTGAGCTAGGACCATGGCTAAAAAAGCTCTTTGCCTTTGTCCTCCGCTTAATGACAGGACTGACTCCTGTGCCTGTTCTTCTAAACCGACCCAGTTGATAGCATGATGAACATAGTCCAGATCTTTAGCTTTTAGAGAACCAAACAGACTTTTATGGTTTTGGCGCCCTAGTTTTACTAAATCCTCAACAGTCATATGATTTTGGAGTTGGGGAGACTGTGATAAAAAAGCAATAATCTTAGCTCGTTCTTTATGGCTTAAGCTGCTTATTTTGTGCTGATTTACACTGGCAAAGCCTGTATTGGGTTTTTCCAAGTTGAGCATTGTTCTTAACAAAGTGGATTTTCCGGACCCATTGGGACCGATAAGTGCGATCAGCTGCCCTTCTTCTAATTCAAACGAAATATTATGTAAGATTTGTTTTTTGTCATAAAAGAAATTAAGATTGGAAACTGAGATACCCACTAATAATTCCTCCTTTTCAGTAAAATAAAGATAAAGCCCAAAGCTCCAAACAATCCTAAAAATACATTGGTTGGCAAAACCGTAGAAAAAGCATAGTGGGCTAACAAATCACTCATGAGAATAGCGCTTGCTGTTACTAGGATACTGCTGGTCAGATAAGGTATTATTTTCACTTGATAAAGAGAACGCATCAGATACAGGCTTATAAAAGCAATAAAGGGAAAAGTGGTTCCCAGCATTAAACCTAAAGCTAAACCAAATGACATTAAGACAAAATAGGCAAACATCAGAGCCTTGACAGAAATACCCAGTTCGTAAATCAGTTCATTATCTAACGATAGAAATCTAAAATAAGGATAGGACATCCCAAAAAAGACAAGGAATAAAAGGGTCAAGGAAGCAATTGTCAAGGCATAGCCTAGGTTTATATGATCAAAATTTCCTTGCATGAGCAGCGAAAAGATATCTTTAATCTCAGGTGAGTAGGTTTTTAGATAAGAAAGAATGGTTGAAGCAAAACTGTTCACACCAATCCCAACCATAAGCATCAAATTGCCGTTTAATTGACCGCCTTGTCCTCTAGAAAAAGAATAGATAAAGATTGAAAACAAAAGAACAAAGCCTGTTGCTAACATAAGAATCTGCCAATAGGCTAAGGTTCTCAAAGCAGGACTGTAGAGATAAAGTAAAGCTAAGCTTGTCAGGGCAACATTTTGGAAGCCTAAGGCTGTTGGCTCTGCCAAATCGTTTTTGGTCAAGGTCTGCAAGATTACTGTTGAGATAACAGCCAAAATGCTGCTGGACACAATAGCGATTACTGCAGGCAGCCGCATCTGATAAAAAATAAAGAGAGCAGCTTTTTTTCCCGATAAGACATTAGATAAAAAAGTTAAAGAAATGGCTCCTTCTTTAAAACTTAATTTAAGAATGACTAATATAAGAAAAATAAGGCTGAGACTTGATAAAAATAACTTTGTTTTAGACACGCTCTTTTCCTCCCTGAGTTCTTAAAATGTAGAAAAAGAAAGGAATCCCAATAAGACTTATGACAAAAGCAAGAGGTGTCTCATAAGGATAGCGAATAAGCTTGGATAAAATATCCGAGACTATCATCAATTCTAAACTTACTAGGATATTTAGTAAGAGTTGTTTTGATATACGATTTTCTTTCAGTAGGTAAACTATGTTTGGGACAATTAAACCGATAAAGTTTAGTTTCCCTACAACAGACACTGTTGTTGCACTTAAAATAGCAGCAAGTAAAAAAGCAAGTAATTTAATCTGTTTTACGGGTTTTCCTAGGCCGTAAAGCATGTCATCTCCTAAAGCAAAACCTGCTAATTGCGGTACTAAGTAAATCAGCAGTGGCAGACACAAGAGCAAACTGCTTAATAGCAAAAGAACATCCCACCAGGACACGTCTGATACCGTTCCTAAAAAGAAAATGAAAGAGTCGCTGAAAAAGTTAATCCTTAGAGCGAGCAGACTAGCAAAAGAACCGATTAAATTTCCTATCATAATGCCGATTAAAATTAGCTTTGTTTTTTCAAAACCATCTGCCACTAAACTGGCTAAAAGGTAAATGAGTCCGATGGTCAGCAGGCTGCCTAGGATTGCTAGCAGAGGAGTGGCTAAGAAAAAGGTGAATTTGAAAATCTTTGAAAGAACAACTCCCAAAAGAGCGCCATCTACAAGCCCTAACATAGAAGGCGAAGCCAGACGATTGTGAGCCACAGTCTGCATAAGATAACCTGATAGAGATAAGGACAGTCCTGCTAGGATAACAATCAGCAAACGAGGTAATCTAAAGTCATAAATGATTTGCTGGCTTGCTGCATCTTTGAAAAAAAGACCTTTATATAAAACCTGCCAATCAATACTGCTTGAACCAATCAAAAGTGACACAATAAAAAGAATTGGCAAGATAAAAATACTAATGGTTATAAATTTTCGATAAATAAAATCACCTCCATAGCTATTCTTAAGGTTTATTATAATGGCAAAGTGACCTTTAAGTCAACTTGACAAAACTTAGGCTTTCTCTTAGTATGGATAGTGGAATTATTTTTTTGAAAATTCCAATAATATCAAAAGGAGAAGACGTATGAAGCAATCATATCGTTACATCATATATTTAGCAAGTCTTATTTTGTTCTTGCTAGGACTTATTTTTAGCCCATCAGCCTCTGCTGATTTCAAGGAAAAGACAATTAAGCATGACTTTGGAACGACTACTCTAACCAGCCGTCCCAAAAAGATTGTGGTCTTAAACAATCTCTACAGCGAGGTATTGATGCCGCTTGGGATTACACCTGTTGCTGCAACGACTGCTCAGGAAGGAAGTGATGAATTCTCAACCCTTTTTAAAAAAGAATTCGAAAAAGCAGATGTCGTTTCTGTCGGCTGGCAAAAGACTCCTGATTTGGAAAAAATTGCTGAGTTAGAGCCCGATTTAATCTTAATGACTGTCCATCAAAAAGATCTTTATGATAAACTCAGTCAAATAGCCCCTACAGTAGGCTACCTAATAAATACAGAAGAAAATTGGGACTACACTGATATCGCTCTTAAAGTAGCTGATATTTTTGACAAAAAGCCCCAAATGAAAAAAATTCTTAAAAAGACGTCAAAAAAACAAGCAGCACTGGCTAAAAAAGTTCAAAGTCAATTCGGTGATAAGAAACTGATGTATGTTCGTGTGACTGAAAAGGATATTCGCTACTATGGTTATGGACGCATGGGCTTCCTTTATGAAACTTATAAATTCAATCGTGTTGCAGACTTTCCAGCAGAAAACATGTATGAAATCATTGACACTGAAAAAATAAAAGAACTAAATCCTGATTTAATGATTGTTCAGGCTGACAGCAAGGAGTTGCTAAAGAGCAAACTGCAAAAATCTCCAGTCTGGAAAGAGCTTTCTGCTGTTAAGAATAAAAAAGTGCTTTATGCAGATTACTCAACTTGGATGCTCGGTTTTGGAGTAGTATCGCAAGACAAAATTATGGAACAAATTCAAAAAAACTGGCTGGATTAAAGAACAGAGTATTGATCTTTTGTGGTAAACGGCAAGATTTCTCATTGAGAGCTGGCATTGTAGAAGTTACCTTTTTTAAAGGAGTTCAATACTGTGGTTAGACTTATTTTGGAATAATGAAAGATAATTGATTGAAAATAATTTTTTGTTTTTAGATAGTAAAGGAGTGGTTCTAGCATGCAACCAATATCCAGCATTGATAATCTCAATTTACCTTATCAGCCTAAATATGACCTTTAGCAGGTAAGAGATATGGTTTGAGGCCGTTGGCTTACACGAAAGAACTGGATGAGAAACAGGTGCGTGGCAGTTATTCTTACGATGAGGGTTATGAGGATGCTACAGCTTATCACCAATCGATAATAGTACGGCAGAGGTAAATTTGGCTTTGAAGTTGCCAATACATCTTTCCAAAAGCATATTAAATTTTTCCGAGATGCCTTTTTTATAGACAGCAAAGTTTTAGGCTTGGATAAGCAGTAGAGTCATATATCAATAGTGAATAAGCTAACATTCGAGGACAGAAAGATTTCTGCTGCTCCCTGTCTTTACTGGGATATCTGAGATGACTAGGTTACTGAATGTCTGGACTGTTAGTGTAAATAACCGTCACATTGTGGCGGTTGTTTTACGTTTCAGGCGCACAGCAGCTTGTGTTTTGATAGTTAGTGGATAACATTTGAGTAAAGTTTTGATTTGTGAAAGTTTTTTAATCTGATTTAATGTAGAAAGGTGGTGTATTTATGAATAGGTAAAAGATTCGAGTTATTCAGTATGACTGCGGCAAGATGTCCAAAGCCTGATACCTCATTTTCTAACTCATAAAGCAGAGATTATTTGAGCTGTTGATATGGCTTCGAAAGCGGTAGGCAAGATCTAGGTAACTTTGCGGGATTGGATTGGAATTTAGGAGTCATCATTTTTGATGATGCTCAGGCAGTTTTCGACATTTGTGTATAGTAACAATGTTCAGCTATAAAAAGAATATGTATCCTTTTTATAGGCTCTGCGCTGAAAGTGGTTTTAATGTTATTTCGACTTGTGAAGAGGCTATTTATCCTTGGACGACAGCTCTAAGTGAAACAATCAGCTGGACAAACTAGCCAAAAACTTGGTGTTACCATCACAGGCAACAGCATGCAGGATATCTACTGAGGCAACCTGATTTATACTGTGACCGACAGGGTTAATAAGATTGAGCGTATTGAGGGAGCCGTCAGTTATAATGTTGAAGATTACGGTCTTGCTCTGGCAGAAGCACACGGAGTCGGTTATGATTTGGAACGCTTTAATAAAGAACACTGGGACCGAAAAAACCAGTGTTTTTAGCTGGGCGAAAAAATCTAGGAATTATCTAACTTCTGCTGTTTAGATAATCTTACAAAACTGTAAGAAAGTTACTAAGGATTGTAAGGTTACAAGTAACTAAATTCCGATAAAATAAAGACAGTTAAAGGATGGCAGCTATGCCTAATGGGCCTATAGACTCTAACTTAAACTTTAAAATTACGTTATAATAGTTAGAAAGAGGAGACAGCAATGCTATTAGAAATTAATCATTTAGAAAAAGTTTTCCGCACACGTTTTTCCAAGGAAGAAACCCGTGCTTTGCAGGATGTTGATTTTAAGATAGATACCGGTGAATTTATCGCTATCATGGGAGAGTCCGGATCAGGTAAGACAACTTTGCTCAATATTTTAGCCACTCTTGAGAAGCCGACTAAGGGTTCAGTGATTCTAAACGGTCAGGACGTTACTAAAATCAAAGAAGGACAGTTAGCCAATTTTCGTTTGAGAAATTTAGGTTTCGTCTTTCAGGAGTTTAATCTGTTGGATACCTTGTCTGTACAGGATAATATTTTTTTGCCCTTAGTGCTGGATAGAAAATCCTATACGGAAATGGATCGCAGATTAAATGAAATCGCACCAAAACTGAAAATTCAGGATTTGCTAGATAAACGCCCTTTTGAATTATCGGGAGGACAAAAACAAAGGGTGGCGATTGCAAGGAGTTTGATGACGAATCCTCATCTGCTTCTAGCAGATGAGCCTACAGCAGCACTGGATTACCGCAATTCGGAAGATCTGCTCAGCCTGTTTGAAACGATAAATGCTGACGGGCAAACCTTGCTTATGGTAACTCACTCAGCTAATGCAGCCAGCCATGCCAAACGTGTCCTCTTCATCAAAGACGGTCGGATTTTCCATCAGTTGTACCGGGGGAATAAGACTAATAAGGATTTTGGTAAGGAGATTTCTCTATCTATGGCCGCACTGTTAGGAGGTGAATAGAATGTTTTATTTTAAAATGGCAGTTAATAACCTCAAAAATGCGCTCAATCAATACGGCCCTTTTATGTTAGCCAGCCTTTTGCTTTTTTCATTAACCTGCTCCAGCCTCTTAATTTTACTCAGTCCTATGGGAAGCGGTATGGCGTCGGGAGCCATAACTCTGCTGCTCGGGGTGATAGTCTTATCTATCTTTTCTCTGATTATGGAGCGCTACAGCTATAAAATTCTGCTGAAGCAGCGCAGCCGTGAATTCGGCCTCTATAATATTCTAGGAATGAACAAGCGTCAGATCGGGCTGATTGCCACCATTGAGCTGGGAATTATTTTTGTGACTTTGCTGCTAGTCGGCATGATTTTTAGCAGTGTTTTTTCAAAATTTCTTTATTTAATTTTTGTTAACATTATTAACTATGATAAACTGAATTTGAAACTAACGATTCCCCCTTTTATCATAACAACCATCATTTTTTCAGCTATCTTTTTTCTTCTTGAACTGACAGCGCTTTTCCATATCAGAAGATCATCCCCACTCAGCTTGTTTAGTAAACAAGAGCAAGGTGAGAAGGAGCCTCGTGGTAATATCTTCCTAGCCCTAGCAGGTTTAGCTAGTTTGGGAATGGCTTATTATCTGGCTATGACCTCTACTGACTCAGGTCCTCTTATCGTTTTGGGACGTTTCTTTATTGCCGTTCTCTTAGTCATTGCCGGAACCTATCTTTTTTATATCAGTTTTATGACTTGGTACCTCAAGTACCGTCGTAAAAATAAAAATTACTACTACCAGCCCGAGCATTTTATCACGACCTCCCAGATGATTTTTCGTATGAAACAAAATGCCAGCGGCCTAGCCAGTATCACACTGTTGGTCGTTATGGCACTAGTAACGATTGGGACGACGGTATCTCTCTATGTTAACACACAGAATATTGCCAGTAAATCTTACCCAAAATCGGTTAAAATTTTTTATCAAAATAGTAATGATGAGACTCCCAAATACTTTCAGCAAGATGTTTTAGATAAACTTGGAAAAGATCATAAAGACGTTATGGATTACACAACCAGCGTAGTCACTATGCCTATCAGAAAAGCGAAGTCTATTCAGATAACAGCTAGCAATGTCCTAAATACTACAAGGGATGTAGGCTTTGTTTATTTGGTGACACAAGATGAATTCCGTAAATTGGGAAATGATCTTCCTAAACTTAAAGATAATCAGGCAGCTTTCTTTGTTCAAAAAGGAAATAGCCAGTTCCAAACTTTAGATTTTTTTGGTAAGCATTATCAGGTAGTCAAAAATTTAAAAAAAGTAATTTTTCCTGAAGTTATCACGACTTACAATTCAGCTGTTTTAGTGCTGGCTAATCGAGAACAGGTAGAAATTGTCAAGAAAGCCTATCAGCCTTATTTAGGAAAGATGACTTCAATTGGCGAAACCTATACGGCTTGTATGGATTTATCGGATAAGGAAATAGATAAAATTTCTTCCGACGGCCAAACCGTTGGCCAAGGGGATCAAATAGGAGTGCTTCAAACCCGACAAAGTTATCTGTCTGATGGCTATAAACTCTTTGGTGGCTTACTTTTTACCGGCTTCTTACTAGGTATTAGTTTTCTCTTGGGCATTGCCTTGATTGTTTATTATAAACAGTATTCCGAAGGATATGAAGATAAAAAATCTTATCACATCCTTCAGGAAGTAGGAATGAGTCAGAAACAGGTGAAAAGGACGATTAATTCGCAGATTATTCTTGTCTTCTTTATGCCTCTTATTTTTGCGACCATTCATTTTCTTTTTGCTATTCCTATGCTCAAGCAATTACTTTTAGCATTTGGTGTTACCAGCTCCAATCTTATTTATCTTATCAGCGGTATCACAATTATATCTATTGCCGCAGTTTACTTTATCATTTATCGCTTGACTAGTCGCGTCTATTACCGAATTATTGAGCGTTGAATGGTTTGAATTTAGGACATTGGCAATAGACTCCCTTTAAAGTGGACAGTGAAAAACAAATATCACTAGAAATGATAAAGGGAGTTTTTGTATGCCAAAACAAAATGAGTATTAAAAAAGAAGCTCAGTAGATAGTTCTTAGCTGAGCCCCAAAAAGAAGAGAGTAAAAAATCAAATGAGCTTTCCTCCTAAGAACCTCACCGAATTTTCTAAGCTGCCCTCTTCTTTTTATGTTAGAATAAGGTGGAAATAAACTGGAAGGGACAGCTATTATGATTCAGCGAGATCGAGTTTTCATTGTGGAGGATGATCCCACAATTGTTTCTTTGTTGACTAATCATCTCTCCAGCTACTATCAGGTGGCCCATGTTAACAATTTTCGTGATGTTTGCAGAGAGGCTGAAGAATTTCAGCCAGATTTGATACTGATGGATATTACACTGCCGTATTTCAATGGATTTTATTGGACGACAGAAATTCGCAAGACTATGACAGTACCGATTATCTTTATCTCATCCAGTGATGATGAAATGGATACAATTATGGCACTGAATATGGGTGGAGATGATTTTATTTCCAAGCCCTTCTCTCTGCCAGTACTGGATGCTAAACTGCTTGCTTTTTTGCGCCGAGCCAATCAGTTCACATCGGATAATTTTCATCTGGGAGAATTTATCCTATCTAGAGAAGGAGTGTTTTCTAATACTGATTCGCAGCAGCAGGTTACCCTGTCACCTACGGAAAACAAAATTTTAGCGATTCTTTTATCGCATCAGAACCAAATGGTCTCTAAAAAGGAACTGCTGGAAAAACTTTGGGATGATGAGAGTTTTATTGATCAGAATACTTTGAGTGTTAATATGACCCGTCTGCGTAAGAAGATTATTCCTTTGGGATTTGATCGGATTCATACTGTGAGAGGAGCTGGCTATTTACTCAAATGATAGGTAAATTTTTAAAAGAATATGGTATTTGGTACTTACTTTATGGCTTTATGATGGTCTTTTTTCTTCTAAGTTTTTGGCTCTACCATTTGCCTTTAGTTTATTTTATTAATGCTTTGGCCTTCAATATACTTGTTTTACTGGGAGTTAGTATTGGGCTTTATGTTAGTTTTTCCAAAAAGCTGAAAGAACTTGAGGCTTTAGCCGGTACTTTTGATCCAGTTGAGCTGAAAGATTGGCTGCTGCTTCCCAGTGATCAGGCTTATCGGTCTGTCCTTATCAATTTGAAGGCGAAAGAAGCAGAAATCCTTTTGGATACAGCCAATCACCGCAAGCGTCTGGAATCCATGATTAAAATGTGGTCCCATCAGATGAAGGTCCCTATCTCAGCTCTGTCACTTATGGTACAGACTGACAGTCTAGATGGAAAGGAAGTTGAACAGCAGCTGCTGCGTCTACAGCACTACCTTGAAACTCTACTTGTCTATTTCAAATTCAGCCAGCATAAGGATGATTTTCGTTTTTCTGTTTGTTCGGCACGTGAGATTGCAGTGAAATTGGTCAAGAATTATCGGTCTCTTTGTTTAGCTAAAAATCTCTCAGTCAATATTGAAGGAGATTGTCAACTGAAGACCGATAAGAAGTGGTTAAGCTTCGCCCTTGGGCAAATTCTAGATAATGCTATCAAGTATTCCAATGAAGGCGGTCAGATAACCATCACCATGGATAGCAGTAGTATCACTATTGAAGACACGGGAATAGGGATTCTGGAAGAAGATCTTCCAAGACTCTTTGAAGAAGGTTTCACAGGCTACAATGGCCACCTGAAGCAAAAAGCTACAGGACTGGGGCTCTACATGACCAAACAGATTTTAGACAGCTTAGAAATGACCCTAACCATCACCAGCCAGTTCAATCAAGGAACTCATGTAAGAATTATGAGGAAATGATTAGTGATGAAAGCATAAAAGTGATCAATTGTACTGATCACTTTTATTTATTGGTCACTGAGAATTAGATACGCCGTTTCTTCTCGTAGAAAAAGGGGCCTGGTGACTCTTGTTGAGCGAAAGACAGGGTATTACTTGACGTTTAGAATACAGACCAAACCGCTCAATCCATGTTCTCAGTCATTCAACAAGAGGATTCTTAATGTCGAACTCAAAGGAAAGAGCTTGCCTGTTGTCTCTTGGCAGAAGAGTTGGGCATTGACCTTTATTTTGCGGATGCCTATTGCTCTTGGAAAAAGAAAGCAACGGAAATCCTAATGGCTTACTGCGGGAATACCTCAAGAAGATAGATCTAGCGATGATTAGTGATATGGCGTTAACAGTGGCCTTAGACGCCATCTATCATCATCCGAGCAAGTGTTTAGGTTACAAATAGCTTTCGAGGCACCTATAAATGAGTTTTAACAAATGCTGCACTTATTTTGTAATGCATCATAAATAAAAAATACTTCACGTCGTGATGGTATAATCGCAACTTTTGAAGTTCTAGTTCAAAAGTTTAGTCAAAGAGATTGACGCTGGGCAAGCTCTGACGGTACCATCGCTTAGGTGGAGTATTTTTATGAGGTAATTGTTATTTAAGTTTCCCTAAGTTTAATCATTTCATTGTTGGGAAGAGTAGTACATCACGGATGGTTGTGGTATCTGTGAGAAGCATAACCAAACGGTCGATACCAATCCCCAAACCACCGGTTGGTGGCATACCATATTCAAGGGCTTCTACATAGTCGTAGTCAACACCAGTCGCTTCGTCATCCCCCAGCTCCTTAGCGGCAGCTTGTGCTTCAAAGCGCTCCAGCTGATCAATAGGATCATTGAGTTCGGTAAAGGCATTGCCGTACTCATTGCTCATGATAAAGAGTTCAAAGCGGTCGGTGAAACGTGGGTCCTCAGCGTTCTTCTTGGCTAGCGGTGACACTTCAACAGGATGTCCATAGACAAAGGTTGGTTGAATCAAAGTTTCTTCGATAAATGCCTCAAAGAAAGCATTGATGATATGGCCGACAGAAGTGAAGTGTTTTTCAAGTGGAACTTGTTTTTCTTGGGCCAAGGCCTGTGCTTCTTCTAATGTCATAGCTTGCCAGAAATCGATACCAGTAACTTCCTTGATGGCATCAACCATATGGATGCGTTTGAAAGGCTCGTTGATCTTAAGTTCTGTGCCTTGATAGACCACGGGTTCATCGCCCTTAACTGCACGAGTCGCGTGTTGGATAATCCCTTCGGTTAAATCCATGATATCTTTGAAATCCGCATAGGCTTGGTAGACCTCAATAGAAGTAAATTCAGGATTGTGAGTGGGATCCATCCCTTCGTTACGAAAGATACGGCCAATTTCATAGACGCGCTCCATACCTCCAACAATCAAGCGCTTGAGGTGAAGTTCTGTCGCAATGCGTAGGACCATATCCATATTTTGAGCATTGTGGTGGGTTGTAAATGGACGAGCTGCTGCTCCCCCCGCTTCATTATGCAGTATTGGAGTTTCAACTTCTAAGAAGCCGATACCATCGAGATAACGACGAATTTCAGAGATGACCTTTGAACGTGTTACAAAACGATCGAGGCTTTCACGATTGGTAATAAGATCCAGGTAACGTTTGCGGTACTTGGTTTCGACATCGGTCAAACCATGAAATTTTTCAGGAAGAGGCCGCAATGCTTTAGAGAGATGGGTGATGTGAGTTGCTTTAATGGAAAGCTCTCCCATGTCCGTTCGCATGACTTCACCTTCAACACCGAGAAAGTCACCTAGGTCCGCCTTCTTGAAAATAGCGTAGTTTTCTTCTCCGACAGTGTCTTTACGGACATAGATTTGGATCTGTCCTTCACGGTCTTGAATGTGGGCAAAACCGACCTTACCCTTACCACGTTTAGTCATAAGACGGCCAGCGATTGTTGCCGTTTGGTTCAGTTCATGTAATTCTTCCTTGGATTTGCCATCATATTTGGTCTTTAACTGAGCTGAATTGGCAGTATATTCAAAACGTTTACCAAATGGATCAATTCCTTGCTCAGCCAAATCCACCATTTTTTCACGACGGACGATTTGTTGGTCATTCAATTCTTCGTTATGTTGCTGTGACATTGTTTTCCTCCAGAAAGTCGTTCATATCATTTTATCATAAATTGAGAACATACGATATAGGAAAATCTGGGAAATTGCTTGTTTAGATAAAATACGGATATCCTTAAGCTGTTGAGTAAAGGCTTTATCTGAAAGCTTTTGAAAAATCTGCCAAAAGATAGTATAATTTTGAGGAATAAAAAGCGAAAGGTCTGTCATGATTACTTCTATTGTTTTTGATGTTGATGATACTATCTATGACCAGCAAGCACCCTATCGTCTTGCGATGGAACAGTGCTTTCCTGATTTTGATATGAGTCAGATAAAGCACGCCTACATCCGGTTCAGACATTATTCCGACCTTGGATTCCCCCGTGTTATGGCCGGCGAATGGACTACCGAATATTTCCGCTTTTGGCGCTGTAGGGAGACTCTCTTAGAATTTGGCTATCGGGAAATTAATGAGGAGCAAGGTCATTATTTTCAGGAGGTTTATGAGCAGGAGCTGGAAAATATTACCATGCTGGATGAGATGCGCATGACGCTCGATTTTCTCAAGGAAAAGAGTGTACCGATGGGTGTGATTACCAATGGTCCGACAGAGCACCAGCTTAAGAAAGTTCGAAAGTTGGGACTTTATGATTATGTTGAGCCCAAACGGGTGTTAGTCAGTCAGGCTACTGGCTTTCAAAAGCCTGAGAAGGAGATTTTTAATCTAGCAGCAGAGCAATTTGATATGAACCCAGCGACTACTCTTTATGTGGGAGATTCTTATGATAATGATGTCGTAGGGGCTAAAAATAGCGGCTGGCAGGCCATGTGGTTCAATCATCGTGGCAGAACCCTGAAGGCCGGGACCAAGCCTGCCTATGACATTGCTATTGATAACTTTGAACAATTATACGGAGCTGTTAAGGTTCTCTTTGACCTGCCCAATAGTAAATTTTTCTTTGATGCCAATGACAAGGAAAATCCTATTCTTAAAATGGGTCTTGAAAATGGGCTGATGTTAGCAGCAGAGCGTCTGCTTGAAAGTAATATGAGCGTAGACAAGGTTGTTATTTTGCTGCGTCTGGACAAGCAACAAGAGCGCGTTTTACGCTTAAAATATGCTATTCATTGATGACGAATAAAAAGACAGAAAACCTGTGTTTCTGTCTTTTTATATGTTTACTATTCCGCTGCTTGCTCCCATTTTTTAGCTAGGTGGCGGGAATAGCTAGAAATGCTAAAATTGACTAAGAAGTAAGTCGCTGTAACAATAGCATAGAGAAGAAAGATTTGATTGATTTCAAAGTATTTACCCATCAGGATTTGGCTCTTACCAAAGAGATCTTGGAGGGCAATAACTGAGTAAAGAAAGCTAGTATCTTTAACAACAGTAACAAATTGTGAAATGATAGATGGCAACATCTTACGGATAGCCTGCGGTAGGATGATGATGCGAAGTACCTGGAAGTTGGTCAAACCTTGTGACAAACCGGCTTCTGTCTGACCTCGATCGATGGCGTTTAAACCACCGCGAATAATTTCAGCCAGTGCTGCTGACGTGAAAATGGTGAAAGCTGTGATACCGGCTGGTGTTGCCTGTAATTGGAATACCAAGAAAACAATAAAAATCCAAAGCAGGTTGGGTACATTGCGGACAAATTCGATATAGATACTGGCAATGATTCGTAAAATCGGATTTTTACCATTACGCATAACTGCTAAGAACATTCCAAAAATAGTGGAGAGAATGATGATAATCACCGAAAGATAGAGCGTTGTCCAAAGCCCTTGTGCGAGGAACTTAAGATTATATGATGCTAATAAATCTGACATAGTTTTCCTCCTTACAAGCTATATGCTTTTTTATTGGCTTCTTCTCTACGGCGCCCCCAAGTAGCAATTGGGAAACACATAATAAAGTAGAGTAAGGCAGCTCCAGCAAAAGCTGGAACATAGTTAGTTGTAGCGTAAGCCCAGGCTTTGGCTGTAAACATGATATCAGCTCCAGAGATAATAGCGACTGTAGCCGTATTTTTGATCAGATTGACAACCTGATTAATCATCGGTGGGATAATAATCCGGAAGGCCTGAGGTAGGATGATGATGCTCATGGTCTCACGATAGGTGAAGCCTTGAGAAAGTGCCGCTTCGGTTTGTCCTTTCGGAATGGATTCGATCCCAGAGCGAATAACTTCTGACATATATGCGCCAGTATAGATACCAACACAGAGGACGGCTGTCCAGAAGGCTGGGACCTTAATGGCACCATTGCTAAAAATAGACAAACCATAGAAGACAAAGACGAAGTGGATGAGCAGTGGAGTGTTTTGAAAAAGCTCAACGTAAACTCGAGCAACTGCCTTACCAAGCTTGCTGCGAGAAGAAGATAGAGCTCCAAAAACCAATCCCAGAGCTAGTGCTAAAATCAAGGCAGAAATAGACATTCCTAAGGTATAGAGAAAGCTCTTGGTAAACTCACCCAAATTGTCGAAATAGTCAGCCCAACGAGAAAGAGCATAGGGGCTAGTAACACTTGTTGTTAAAATAAACATGGAAGCTCCTTTCTATTCATCGTCCGCGTCAGCCGGATCCAGATTGTATTTATCGTAAATTTTTTGCAGACTACCATCCTTACGCCATTGGGCGAGGAGACCGTTGATATAATTTGTCAACTGGTCGTTTGATTTCTTAGCAGCAATACCATATTCCATGGTGTCAAAACCTTGATCGAGAATTTTATTATTCTTGCTAACATAACCAGTTAGGATTGATTTATCAACAGAGAAAGCATCAATACGAAAAGCACGCAAAGCTATAGCCAATTCGGGGAAGCTCCCTAATTGCATGTACTTAAAGTGAAGGTTGTTTGACTTGGCGTATTCTTCTAGTGAAGTCTTGGTTGTTGACCCTTGAGCAACTCCGATCGTTTTTCCATCTAAATCTTTGGGGCTATTGATATTATCGGACTTGTTGACCAAGAAACCAACTTGGTCGTAGTAGTAAGGATTAGAAATGCTGTAGTTGGCTTTACGCTCATCATTGATGGTGTAAGTGGCAATAGTCAGGTCGGTTTGCCCATTATCTAAGAGGGCTTCGCGTGTCTGTGAAGTTACGGCTGTGTATTCCACCTTGACGCCCAGTTCGTCAGCAATTTTCTTAGCAATTTCTACTTCCATACCGGTATATTTACCAGATTTAGAATCATAATAACCAAAGTTAGGAACATCTTGTTTGACTCCAACCTTGAGAACACCGGTATCCTTAATTTTTTGAACTTGAGCTGGTAGTTTATCAGCAGCAGTCGCCTTGGAATGAGTTCCTAACGAGACCGCTGCCAAGGCTAACAGAGCAACTGCTAGCAGTGAAGCAAATTTTTTCATAGCCAACCTCCTTATTCAGTAGAAACGCGGTCGCTGGTATGATTGATGATCTTAGAAAGAAATTGCTGCGCTCGTGCTTCTTTAGGATTATCAAAGAAACCATCAACATCGGTTGTATCTTCTAAAATTTCACCGTCAGCCATGAAAATAATACGATCGGCTACACTGCGAGCAAAGCCCATTTCATGGGTAACAACCACCATATTCATACCTTCTCTAGCTAGATTTTGCATGACAGTGAGAACATCACCGATAGTTTCTGGGTCAAGAGCAGAAGTCGGTTCATCAAAGAGCAGTAATTCAGGGTTCATCGCCAGACCACGGGCAATAGCTACTCGTTGTTTTTGCCCACCGGACAACATGGCTGGGTAAGAATTTTTACGGTCCCACATATTAACATAAGTCAAATATTTTTCAGCAACGGCTTCAGCTTCTTTTTTATCTATGCCCGAGACACGGATAGGGGCTAGTGTCACATTTTCAAGAACCGTCATGTGAGGGTAGAGGTTGAAATGTTGGAAAACCATCCCGACCTCTTTACGCAGTTGTACGAGATCTTTATTTGAAGCATTGGAAACCTCGTGCCCATTGACCTTAAGACTACCTGATTCAATGCTTTCAAGAGCATTCATGGTGCGGATGAGAGTTGATTTTCCTGAACCTGACGGCCCAAGCAATACAACAACCTGTCCCTTTTCAATTTCTAAATTGATATGACGAAGAGCGTGATAGTCGCCGTAGTATTTCTCAACATTTTTATATTCAATAAGTGCCATATTTTCCTCCTTAATAATTCGATAAATGAGCAGATTTTCAAATGTAAGAAAAACTGACATAAAATAATTTTATCATATAGAAATAGATCTGTCAATATTTTCAGAAAATTTATACAAACTTGAAATAGACTTGTAAACCCTCAGTATTTCTAATATTTAGCGATTTCTGGTATAATAATAGTTATTCTTGGTATAAAAAGGTAAGATATCTAGTAAGAGATAGAAATATGAGGTAAGAATGATGAAAAAGATTCTTGTGGTTGATGATGAAAAACCAATTTCAGACATTATAAAATTTAATTTGATTAAGGAAGGCTATGAGGTCATTACAGCCTTTGATGGTCGCGAGGCTTTGAATAAGTATGAAGAAGAAAAGCCCGACTTGATTATTCTAGACTGGATGTTACCAGAGTTAGAAGGTCTTGAGGTGGCCAAGGAAATTCGCAAGAGTAGCCATGTACCAATCATCATGTTGTCTGCTAAGGACAGTGAGTTTGATAAGGTTATTGGATTGGAAATTGGTGCAGATGATTATGTGACCAAACCCTTCTCTAACCGTGAGCTATTAGCGAGGATTAAAGCTCACCTACGTCGAACAGAAACAATTGAAACAGCAGTAGCTGAAGAAAATAACACTGTTGACGGTGACTTGATTATCGGTGATTTAGAAATTATTCCGGATGCCTTTGTGGCTAAAAAACGTGGTGAAGAGGTTGATTTGACTCATCGCGAGTTTGAGTTGCTGCACCATCTGGCTACCCACATCGGACAAGTTATGACACGTGAACACTTGTTAGAGACTGTTTGGGGTTATGATTACTTCGGTGATGTCAGAACTGTTGATGTTACTGTTCGTCGCTTGCGTGAAAAGATTGAAGACACCCCAAGTCGACCAGAGTACATTTTAACGCGTCGTGGAGTTGGTTATTACATGAAGTCTTATGAATAATAATCCTGTTGTTGAAAATCTCAATACCTTTGAACTGGCCCTACTCATTTTATTGACCTTAGTATCTATTTACTTTATTTTTCAGGCTGTCCGTGAATATCGCAATACGAAGACCATTCGCGCAATCAGCCATAAAGTGACTAACTTGATTGCTGGCGATTATAGTGAGGATCTCCATTTAAAAGGTGACTCCGAGTTGATTGAGCTAGGTTCCAATTTGAATGACCTTTCTGAGGTTCTGCATTTAACACATGAGAATCTTTCTCAGGAGCGTAATCGCCTAGCCTCGGTTCTCTCCTATATGAGTGATGGTGTGCTGGCGACTAACCGGGTGGGTAAGATTACCATGATCAACGAAACCGCCCAAAAACAGCTCAATCTCAGCTATGAAGAAGCACTTGAGATGAATATTATGGATTTGATTGATTCGGAAGACTATAATTATCGTGATCTGATTACCGATACACCTGAGATTACACTCTATCGTCGTAATGAATATGACGAATTTGTTACATTGAGAATTAATTTCGCTCTGAACCGTCGTGAGAGCGGCTTTATTTCTGGTTTGGTTGCCGTACTTCATGACACAACGGAACAGGAAAAGGAAGAGCGGGAGCGTCGCCTCTTTGTTTCGACTGTAAGCCATGAACTGCGAACCCCTTTGACCTCGGTTAAGTCTTATCTTGAAGCCCTGAATGAAGGGGCCCTTGATGAAGATGTAGCACCTAGCTTCATTCAGGTATCTTTAGATGAAACCAATCGTATGATGCGGATGATTTCAGAGCTTTTGCAGCTGTCTCGCATTGATAATGATATCAGCCAACTTGATATTGAAGTTACTAACTTTACGGCCTTCCTCACGGTTATTCTCAATCGTTTTGATCAGATTAAGAATCAGCAGGATGCCGATAAGGACTATGAGATTGTTCGTAACTACCTTGAAAATCCTATCTGGGTCGAAATCGATACAGATAAGATGATGCAAGTTCTGGATAATATTTTAAATAACGCCATTAAATATTCGCCAGACGGCGGTGAAATCACAGTATCTATGACGACGACGGATACACAGTTGATTCTTTCGATTTCTGATCAGGGTTTAGGTATTCCTAAGAAGGATTTGCCTTTGATTTTTGATCGTTTCTATCGAGTGGATAAGGCTCGCAGTCGAGCTCAGGGTGGTACCGGCTTAGGGCTTGCGATTGCTAAAGAAATTATTAAACAACATCACGGTTTTATCTGGGCCAAGAGTGACTATGGTGAGGGCTCGACCTTCACAATCGTATTACCTTACGATAAAGAAGCGGCTCTGGATGATGAATGGGAGGAAGATGAGTCAGTAGATGACGAATGAGGGTTTTAAATACAGTATTTTAGCGTCTGGTTCTAGTGGGAATTCCTTCTATTTGGAAACGCCTAAAAAAAAATTGTTAATTGACGCAGGTTTGTCAGCTAAAAAGATTACTCACTTGATGGCTGAAATTGGGTGCAGCCCGAAAGAATTGGATGCTATTTTAGTGACCCATGAGCATAAAGACCATATCCATGGTGTCGGCGTCCTAGCTCGTAAGTATGACTTGGATATTTATGCCAATGAAAAAACTTGGCAAACTATGGATGAACACAATATGCTGGGGAAGATTGCAACCGAGCAGAAACATATTTTTGAGCGCGGCAAGGTTTTAACCTTTGGCGATATTGATATTGAGAGCTTTGGTGTCAGTCATGATGCGGCTGATCCCCAATTTTATCGTTTTATGAAGGATGATAAAAGTTTTGTCATGCTGACGGATACAGGCTATGTTAGTGACCGGATGGCAGGTCTCATTGAGAACGCCGATGGCTATCTGATTGAGTCCAACCATGATATTGAAATTCTGCGCTCAGGGATTTACCCTTGGAGTCTGAAACAGCGAATTCTCTCTGACAAGGGGCATCTATCTAATGATGATGGTTCGGAGACCATGATTCGGACCATTGGTAGTCGCACTAAAAAGATTTATCTGGGTCATTTGAGTAAGGAAAATAACATTAAAGAACTGGCTCACATGACCATGGAAAATAAGCTCAGTCGGGCAGATTTTGGCGTCGGCAAAGACTTCAAGGTTTACGATACATCACCAGATACAGCGACACCGCTAACTAATATATAATTAAACAGCCAGAAAGCATTTACTTTCTGGCTGTTTGGTTTATAACTCATATAAGATTTTAATATTTGGACCATGTTTTTGGTAAGAAAAGCAAAAGCATAGGATAAATTTCCAAACGTCCGGCAATCATGGCAAAAGACATTAAGATCTTGGCCCAAGGACTAAAGATATTAAAGGTCTCAGCTGTGCCCAGCATAGGACCGATGTTATTAAAGGTTGAAGCAGCAGCGCTGACTGCAACCATAAAGTTATTGTTATCGATACTTAGTGCTAAAATTAACCCCAAGAAAATCATCATGTAAACAGACAGATATTTGAGAATACTGTGCTGGGTTGATTTGTCCAGTGGTGTGTGATTGATATGCAAAGCCATCACACGATTTGGATAGAGGGTTTTTAGCATTTGATTGCGACTGATTTTAGCTATAATCAGAGAGCGCATGACCTTAAAACCTCCGGCGGTTGAACCAGCTGATCCTCCAATTAGCATCAACAAGAGGAGGACTGTCTGTGAAAACAGGGGCCACTTAGTCAAGTCTGTAATACCAAAACCAGTAGTCGTAATAACCTCGGAGACCTGGAAGAAAGAATATTCCAAGCTCTGTGCCCAAGAGCCATAGAGATTAAAAATATTGAGAAAAATCAATCCCGTTGCAACAGCAACTATTCCAAGATAGGTCCGCAGTTCTTCATCACCAAAAAAGACTTTGAATTTGCGCAGGAGGAGGAAATAATAGAGGTTAAAGTTAATCCCAAAGAGTAGAGTTCCGACAGCGACAATAATCGTAATTAAACTGCTGTGGTAATGAGCGATACTATCATTATAAACAGCAAAGCCACCTGTACCAGCTCCCCCCATGGCGGTAACAATACTATCATAAAAGGGCATGCCGGCTATCCAGAGGATAGCCGTAAAAATGACAAACATGACCAAGTAGATGATGTAGAGGATTTGGGCGGTGTTTTTTAGCTTGGAGACCACCTTACCAAAGATCGGCCCGGGGACCTCGGCCCTCATAACTTCCAGATGGGCATTTTTGGAGTTTTCCATGATAGCTAAGGCAAAGACCAGCACTCCCATACCTCCTATGAGATGGGTAAAACTGCGCCAGAAGAGGAGAGAATGTGAGAGCACCGCTACATCTGGTAGGACAGTAGCCCCTGTAGTGGTGAAGCCTGAGCTGACCTCAAAAAAGGCATCGATAATATTGGGAATTTGCCCCGAAAAGACGAATGGCAGGGCACCAAAGAAAGACCAGAGTGTCCAACAAAGGGCAACGATGAGCATTCCTTCCTTGGTATAAATATGGTAATTCTTCGGTTTAAAGGCTATTCCGAACCAGCCGAGCAAGCCTAAAATCCCCATAGTGGCTAAGATACTCAGTAGGACCTTAAAATCTTCTTGGTAGATGAGGGATACGATTAGAGGAACGCTGAGCAAGGCAGCTTCAATAAGCAATAATTTCGCTAAAAGGTAGCGAACCATGGATCGATTCATTTAGCTCACCTCATTTCGCCAGTAGGTCATAAATATGGGTGACATTGGGAAGTAAGGTCACAACAACAATCTTATCCCCGACCTCATAAGTATCCTGACCAGTTGGGAAAATAGGTCGCTGTCCTTTACGGATGATGGCAGCAACTAGTACCCCTTTTTTGAGCTTTATATCTGACAGACGCTGACCGGCTATCTTATTTTTGGAGCGAATTTCAAATTGCAGGGTTTCAATCCGACCATTAGCAATGTGATGAACAGCATCAAGGGTTGATGATTCTTGGGCATTGACACGACCGCGAATGAAGTGCATCATGTTATCAACAGCGATTGATTTTGGTGTGACAATACTTGAAAAATTGTCAGTATCAATTATTTCCAGGAGGCTGGTCCGATTTACTTTAGTGATATTTTTTTCAATTCCAAGAGTATCTAAGAACATGGAGGCGATGATATTTTCTTCATCAACACCTGTTAATGTTGCAACAGCATCGTAGTTTTCGACACCTTCCTCAACTAGTATATTTTTGTCAGTACCGTCTCCCAGAATGACTGGAACATCAGGAAATTCCTGACTGAAATAACGACTGCGGTTTTCTCTAATTTCGATAACCTTGAGTTTGATTTTCGTATGACGAAGGATATTGAGGAGATAGTAGCTAATTTTTCCTGCCCCAATTATCATCATATTTTTGATGACCTTACTTTTAACAAAGTTATGAAAGAGTACCATCTCAATCCTATCGCCAGTGACATAGATTTTATCCCCTAACATCAAGATATCATCTCCATCGGGGATTATGACGTCCTGTCCGCGCTTTATGGCACAGACTAAAACATCACCAAATTTATGGCGGAATTGGTCCAGCGATAGTTGAGAAAGTCGACTGTGTTCGGTGACCTTAAATTCCATCAGCATAATGCGACCATTGACAAAATGTTCCACGGAAAGTGCGCCAGGGAAATCAACAGTATTGGCGATAGAGCGTGCCGTTAGCAGTTCCGGATTAACAACCATAGAGAAACCAAGGAAGTTATTGTCTTTAAAATAGATGTTAGAATATTCCGGATTGCGAACCCGCACAATGGTGTCTTTAGCTCCCATTTTTTTAGCGAGAACAGCCGAAATCATATTGACTTCATCTTGATCGGTGATAGCAATAAAAATATCACAATTTTGGACATCAGCCTGCTCTAGGATCTTAAAGTTAGCTCCATTACCGACAATTCCCATGATATCTAGCCGTCTATTGACACGATTAAGAACTTCTTCCTTTTCTTCAATAAGAATAACATCATGATTTTCTTCAACCAATGAACGACATAGGGCAGTACCAACTTTACCACCGCCGACAATAATAATTTTCATCTTCTTTTCCTTTTTAGCCTGGTAGAAATTTCCAGACTAGTATACTCCTTTTTTGCTTAAAATGCATCCTTTTTATTAAAAAATTTAAGTTATCAGCTCTTGAGTACAGGAACTGATTTTAGAAAGCGTGTTATCACCCATATTCAAACAAGGAATTAAAAAACAGCTGATCATTATTTCTTTATCCCTCCTTTTCTTAATTAAATCAAATAGAGAAATTTGGGGGTCTCTTCAAATAGAGTGGGGGAATTTCTTAAAACGTTTCTTTCAATAAAAGAATGCTTAGGATACTATTTAAAACTAGATAACTGTAACAGTTAACAGGCAGCACTGTTCCATAACAAATACAGTCTGGTGAGGAGTATAGAAGGGGGGATACTGATTGATATTAAAAGCACATAAAAATCCGTTAATCAAGTAGAAGATTAACGGATTTTTAGGCTATATAATCTTTCAATTTATTTTTGCTACAAGATCCAAAAGTTAGGTAACAGACTCTTAGTAGTGCGAAATTAGGCAGATAAAATCTGTGTCAAAAGCCGCCTGCTGGAGAGTACGATCATAAAAGATAAATGAATGGCGATAAATTTAGCTCAGCTGCTGTTTATACAGATTCTTCTTCTGGATAAAGCAGTCTCCAATCCTGACGAAGCTTGGTCATAATCGCCATAACATCTCTTGTGTAGTTTAGATGCATCTGGTTTTCTTGATTCGCTACAGCAGCTTCCATATCTTGAACTTCATAGGCCAGTGCTTGCGCTGTTTCTCCGGCTTCAATGACCTCTTGATGACCATCTTCTGTATAAGTAATCACTGCTTTTTGCCCACGGGGATAGTCGTAAATTTCAATATAGCCTTTGTCATAAGCAACTGTTCCTCGTTTGGGTTGTTTGGCGTGAAGGCTTAGGGTTACTGTTGCCATCTCTCCTTGGTCGTTGGTTAAAAGGATACCAGCCTGCTCATCAACACCCGTTGGCGCTAATTTGACTTGTGAAACAATCTGGTTTGGAGCTGAATACATAAACCAGCGAACAAAGGATAAGGCATAAACACCAATATCTAGCAAAGCACCTCCAGCCAAAGAACGGTTAAAGAAACGATTGGTCATGTCATAGTCTTTGTAAGAGCCAAAATTCATTTGAATCATCTTGAGATCACCAAGCCGACCGCTGTCAACGATTTCTGATAGCTTGCGATAAATGGGCATGTGGAAAATGGTCATAGCTTCAGCCAAGATGACCTGATTTTCTTCAGCTAATCGAACCGCTTCTTCTAACTCAGCACTGTTAAGCGTAATAGACTTTTCACAAAGCACATGCTTACCTGCAGCTAAAGCCTTGCGAAGATAGTTAATATGAGTATTATGCGGCGTTGAGATATAAATGATATCCACTTCTGGATCTGAAAAAACATCATCAATCTGATCATAGACCTTATCAATCCCATATTTCGCTGCAAAATCAAGTCCTTTAGAGTATGTCCGATTAGCGACAGAATACAGTTTACGCCCTTGACTGGCTAAAGCTTGCGCCAATTCATTAGCGATGACTCCCGTTCCCAAAGTCGCCCACCTGTAGTTTACTCTTTTGTTCATATGCGATCCTCCTTAAGTCCATTTTACCATAAAAATTACTAACTTATACAGAGCCACCCACATTAAATGATGCTTCAGAAATGTAGATGACTCTTTATAAATCTCATAAACTGGTTTATTTTATAGTAAAGTAACAACTGATCAAATTGCTAGAGATTTTAATATCTCAACCGTTTTAGATATCTCTAATTTTTTGACTGGAGAAAAGCTGGGAAAAATTTTCTCAAATAGATGTTTTCAGTTGTATGATTATGTTGTCTTTTCCTTTAGATATAGGCTGATAGTCTTACCTATCTTTTAAAGGATAGACTAAAGACAGTGACCTCATTATAGCCAATTAAAGAGAAAATCTCCCTGGTTGGCAGGTCTATCTTCAGTACTTTCATTGAGGGTTTCTCAGACTAGTAAATCTAAAACTTAAAATCATTATTGCGTACCATCCAATAAATTGACCAAATCTTGAGTTTCTTTGATAAACTGATTCCGACTATAGTTCTCTTGCGATAAGAACCATTCAATCATAGCTACTAATCCGGCTATTCTAATATGAATCGTAAATTCTTTTGAATTGCCGACTTGCTCGGTAAAAAAAGTATCATTCTGGTAAAAAAACTCTTTTAAAACTTTTTTTATAGAAGGAATGGCAAAAGGATAATTCACTTCATTGAATAAACGTTTAAAGAAGGCAAGGTTGTCTTGCAAGTAATCATACATCTTTCCCAATAGGTGGTTTAGTTGAACTTGATTTGATAAAGCTGTATCGCTCGTCTGAATAATTGGTAATAAGCTCAATAAGTAATCATTCAAAAGAGCATATTTATCCTCAAAATGTAAATAAAAAGTAGAGCGATTGATATCAGCTAATTGACTAATCTCATTAATCGTAATTTCGCTAAAGTCCCTCTCTAAAAATAGGGTGACGAAAGATGCATAAATAGCTTTTTGAGTTCGCTTAAAACGACGGTCTTGCTTTACCATAACTAAAAACACTTTCTAGTCAATATAAGATATGTGTTGATTATACAACAAATAATGTTTTTTGCCCATTGTTTTCCGGTTAATGATTCGATAAACTATTAACCAATCATGAAGAAAGGACGGATAAACTATATGGGTAAACGTATTATTTTTATGGGGGTTCCTGCCTTTGGACATACTAATCCAACGCTTTTCCTTGTTAAACAATTAATCAATAATGGACATCAAGTGCGTTATTATAGTATCTCCAATTTTAGAGAAACTCTAGAACATCTTGGAGCAGAAGTCATTTGTTATAATGATAAGCTCGACTATTTCACAGTTGAACAGGTCAATCAGCCGCTTCATAACCAAAAAAACCACTTAACTATCTTATTATCTTTCATTTCAAAAGCTATGGATGATATCATCAATACTTATTTAGAAGACATTCGCAACTACCAGCCAGATATTATTGTCGGGGATTCACTTGCTTTATGGGCACCAGTAATAGCTGACCGTCTAGAAATTCCTTATGTGTCGTCAAATACTCATTTTGTTTTTAATGAATATACGCCTAGTATGATGAGTATCCCAGTCAATTATAAATCACTCTTAGAAATACCTGAGGTGTTAAAAAATTATAAAAAAATCAAAAAATTAGGTTATCCTACTAAAAAACTAACCGATCTTGTTTTTACTAGGACAGATTGTTCCATTATTGTTACCACTTCTAAAGATTTTCAGCCTGCTGGAAATACATTTGGACAAAATGTTCACTTTGTTGGACCAATTATTCGAGAAAGTCAGACTGTTCTGGAAAAAGGAGATCGCCCTCTCATTTATATTGCATTAGGAACTGTTAATAATCAAGCAAAAGAATTCTATCAACAGTGCTTCAAAGCTTTGGCTAATGAAAATGTTACTGTTATTTTATCTGTCGGGAATAAAACAGCGATTGAAGACTTAGGCCGCATACCAGATAATTTCCGAGTGGCTCACCAAGTTGATCAAATTGCTGTGCTTAAAATTGCGGATGTCTTCTTGACTCACTGTGGTTTGAATAGTACTAGTGAAGGGTTGTATTATCAGATTCCCTTGTTGCTTTTCCCTCAAACTGATGAACAAAGTATTGTGGCCGACCAAGTATTACAATTAGGTGCAGGGTTAAAACTTGATAATATTGAATCTGATACTATTGCACAAGGTATAAATAGATTGCTAACAGAATCAACTTACAAAAAGCAAGCTATTAAAATTTCTCAGGATTTTAAAGCTAGCGGTGGGGTAACAAAAGCGATAGAAGTTATTTTGAATAATTGTCGTTAAATCAAATTGTTAAGAAAACACTATCAAAATAGGCCTATTAGCAAGAGTGGTTATCATTTGAGCCAAATCAAGTTGATAGGTCTATTTTGATATTTTCCACTCTTGATATAGAAACAACTGGCTATATTGCCAGTGCAGAAATATCAATAACTGTATCAAAATTTTGATCAAATGATGCTCGACTGACGGCTGACTTCTTTGTGATATCAGTCATAAAAATATTGCCAAAAATTTTTGCCTGCGTGATATTATCTAGCCCTTGATAAAAGAGATCTGCCGATCTTATCGCTTCACAATCATTTTTTATATGAAACATAGAAACTGAAAAAGGGAGCAAGGAGCTGAAATTACTAAAATTTTTTCCGTCAAAGCTGTTGACATTCCCCTTAAACGTGCTATACTGAGCATATAGAGATTCATTAGTTTAAATCAAACCTGTTATGATTTAAACTAATGAAGTCTACCACCGACCATGCTGTCTGCTGAGCTTGACTCCGGGCAGCGTGGTTATTTTTTTAAAATCAAGAGGTTAGTATGGCAGTAGAAACGTTTATTCAAGAAACTTATGAGGAAAAGAGTGGGCGCAACCATGTGGTTCTATTTGAACCGCAGATTCCCGCTAATACAGGAAATATTGCCCGAACCTGCGCAGCGACTAATAGCCCTCTGCATATTATTCGTCCCATGGGTTTTCCCATTGATGATCGTAAGATGAAGCGAGCTGGCTTAGATTACTGGGATAAATTGGATATTACCTTTTATGACAGTCTAGAGGATTTTATGGAAAGATGCCAAGGGAAATTGCATTTGGTCTCTAAGTTTGCCGATAAGACTTATTCGGATGAAAATTATTCTGAGGATGAGGGACATTACTTTATGTTTGGACGTGAGGATAAGGGGCTGCCGGAGGAATTTATGCGGCAATACCCTGAGCGAGCTATTCGTATTCCGATGAATGACGAGCATGTCAGAAGCCTCAATGTCTCAAATACTGTTTGCATGGTTGTCTATGAGGCCCTGCGGCAGCAGCAATTTGCAGGGCTGGAACTGCGCCACACCTATGAAAACGATAAATTAAACTGAGGAGCTTTGCTCCTCAGTTCAGACCGAAGACAAACTTCTTTTTGGAGGTTTGTCTTTTTTGGTGTCTCTTATCTTTAAGATGAAAAATGGA
>NZ_JBHSAC010000012.1:0-12471 GCF_042649885.1 Streptococcus dentapri
TCCTGTAGAGTACAGAAAACTGGCCGCATAAATGTGTTTTTCTTCTGTCCCATTATGTGGGTGCAGTGCCTTTAGTCCCAGCCTCTTTTAGTTTGAAGATAAAGTCCTTGTTTGGGATCGCTTCGCTCGCACGATATAAGAGAAATTAAAGTTGAAATTTGCAGAGCTAAAAAATTTTTACATTGAGGAAATGGGATTGTCTACACTCTTTTTGATTTTATTTTTGCATTCCCATAAGATAATCTTCATCGTACATAGCTTCAACAGAACCAAGCAGGTAACCATTCCCTACTTGTGAGAAAAAGTCGTGATTGGATGTTCCTGTTGAAATACCATTCATAACGATTGGGTTGACATCGTCAGCGGTATCAGGGAAAAGGGGATCTTGTCCCAGATTCATCAGGGCCTTGTTGGCGTTGTAACGCAGGAAGGTCATAACTTCCTCGGTCCAACCCACACTGTCATATAGTGTTTGTGTATAGAGCTCTTCGTTTTCATAGAGTTGGTAAAGAAGATCATACATCCAGTCGCGGAAGTCGTTTTGTTCTTCTTCGCTCAATTCGTTGAAAGCAAGTTGAAACTTATAGCCAATGTATGTTCCGTGAACTGATTCATCGCGGATGATGAGTTTGATTATTTCAGCTACGTTTGAAAGTTTATTATTACCCAAATAGTAGAGCGGTGTAAAAAATCCTGAATAGAAAAGGAAGGTTTCTAGGAACGTAGAAGCCACTTTCTTTTGCAAAGCATCTCCGTTTTCATAAATTTCATTAATAATTTTAGCCTTCTTTTGCAGGTATTCATTGGTATTAGTCCATTCAAAAATCTCTTCAATTTCTGATTTGGTATTGAGGGTTGAAAAGATGGAAGAATAAGATTTGGCGTGGACAGATTCCATGAATTGGATATTGTTAAGCACAGCTTCTTCGTGCGGAGTACGTACATCGCCGCGAATAGCTTCTACACCTGATTGGGATTGCATGGTATCTAACAATGTCAGACCGCCAAAGACCTTACCCACAAGGTCTTTTTCTTGGTCTGATAACTTGCGCCAATCGTCCAAGTCATTTGATAGGGGGATACGAGTGTCCAACCAAAATTGCTCAGTCAATTTCTCCCAAGTTGACTTATCAATTAAATCCTCGATTTCGTTCCAGTTAATGGCTTTATAATAGGTTGTCATGTTTGTCTCCTGATAGAGGGTGCGTTTATTCTAAAATTTATTTTTGCTTGTCCCTTTGCTTGGTGATAATTATGGAGAGCGAGGCCCGCCACTTTTATAAAAATATCAAAGAATAGTTCGTTAGATGACACAGCTTTCGCATTGGTTTGAACCAACTTCTTCGCCATCATCAGTGAAGGTGCGGACATAGTAGATTGATTTTACACCCTTGTTGAAGGCGTAGTTACGAAGAATTGAAAGATCCCGTGTTGTCTGCTTGCTTTGGGTTTTCCATTCGTAAAGTTCTTTTGGCAATTCACTGCGTAAAAAGAGTGTCAATGATAAGCCTTGATCGACGTGCTCAGTCGCCGCTGCATAAACATCGATGACCTTACGCATATCCATATCATAGGCAGATGTGTAGTAAGGAATGGTGTCAGTTGAAAGTCCATTCGCAGGGTAGTAAATTTTACCAATTTTCTTTTCTTGGCGTTCCTCAATACGTTGAGTGATAGGATGAATAGATGCTGAACAGTCATTGATGTATGAGATGGAACCATTCGGAGCCACAGCCAGGCGATTTTGATGATAGAGACCATCTTGCATTACTGCTTGACGGAGAGCTTCCCAGTCCTCTGCTTGAGGGATGAAATGGTCTTTGAATAATTCTTTGATACGATCGGTTTTTGGTACAAATTGACCGGTCACATATTTATCAAAATAAGTGCCGTCAGCATATTTTGACTTTTCAAAACCAACGAAAGTTTCATGACGCTCTCGTGCGATATTGTTTGATTCAACCAAGGTCCAGTAGTTCATCAACATGAAATAAATATCAGTGAACTCTATAGATTCTGGACTACCATACTCAATATGATGGGTAGCAAGATAGGAATGTAGTCCCATAGCTCCCAATCCAAAGGTATGGGCTTGCTCATTTCCATACTTGATAGAAGGCACGGCATCGATACTTGATGAATCTGTTACAAAAGTAAGAGCACGGGTCATAGCCTTGATTGAACGACCAAAGTCAGGTGAGGTCATCATGTTCAAAATGTTAGTTGACCCCAAATTACATGAGATATCAGTTCCCAAAGTGAGATATTCTTGGGCATCATTGAGGACGCTAGGTGTTTGAACTTGGAGGATTTCTGAACATAAGTTGGACATGATAATCTTGCCATCAATTGGATTGTGACGGTTAGCAGTGTCCACGTTGACGATGTAAGGGTAACCTGATTCCTGTTGCAATTTAGAGATTTCAGTTTCCAAATCCCGTGCTCGAATCTTAGTTTTCGTGATGTTGGGATTGGCCACTAGCTCATCGTACATAGATGTAATATCAATGTAATTAAAGGGCTTACCATATTCTTTTTCAACCGTGTAAGGACTAAATAGATACATGTCTTCATCCTTGCGGGCCAATTCATAAAATTTATCAGGGACGGTTACACCCAGAGAAAGGGTTTTGACGCGTACCTTTTCATCTGCATTTTCTTTCTTGGTAGAAAGAAAATTGAGGATATCTGGGTGGAAAACATTGAGGTAGACAACCCCTGCTCCTTGGCGTTGACCGAGTTGATTTGAGTAAGAGAAGCTATCTTCAAAAAGCTTCATGACAGGAACAACCCCAGAAGCTGCTCCGGCATAACCCTTGATAGGTGCACCAGCTTCCCGCAAGTTGTTGAGGCTGATACCAACTCCGCCGCCGATACGAGATAATTGCAGAGCTGAATTGATTGAGCGACCGATTGAATTCATGTCATCTGTCACCTGAATCAGGAAACAAGACACCAATTCCCCACGGCGGCTACGACCAGCATTTAAGAAAGAAGGTGTCGCTGGTTGATAGCGCTGGTGGATCATTTCGTTTGCTAAATCCTTTGCCAGTTCTTCATTACCATCAGCGAAGTAGAGGGCATTGAAAAGTACACGATCTTCAATACTTTCGAGATAGTAGCTGCCATCATTAGTCTTGAGGGAATACTGCTGATAAAATTTATAGGCTGCCATGAAGGATTGGAAGCGGAAATCTGTTGCGTGAATTTCTTGAGAAAGTTCCTCGATAAAAGCTGGTGAATATTTACCAATAAAGGCGGACTCAATATAGTCGTTTTCAATCAAGTAGTTGATTTTATCAGTAATAGAATCAAAAGGCATCGAATTGGGGTTGACATTCTCTAAGAAGAAAGCCTTAAGGGCTTCTTTATCCTTATGAAGTGGAATCTGCCCATTGACTGGACGGTTTATTTCATTATTGAGGCGGAAGTATGATACATCGCCTAGATCTTTAAGACTCATAATTGTTCCTTTTTATCTAAATAATATGATGAAAAAAGCTAAAACTGCCAAGTAGTTGAATAACTACTTGGTCAGTCCTTGTGATATTGATTGAGAGTAGCTTAGACAATCTCTTTCAATTTAGCAGGCTGAAAACCTGAAAAAGTAATTTCTCCAGCTTCAATAACAGGAGCAGCTGTGAAACCTAAACTCTTGACATAATCAACTTTTTCCGGATGTTCATCAATATTAATTTCTTCAAAATCAGCACTGTTTTGCTCCAAGAACTTCTTAGTCATCTTGCATTGCATACAATTGTTTTTTGAAAATAGGGTAATTTGTGACATGTAATCTCTCCTAAAATTTAATACCTTATAAGGATACCCAAAATAGATTTAAAAATCAAGAGATTTCACTCGAAAAACCACAATATTTTGTGGCAGATAAAACAGACTCCCCCAATATATTGTGGTAAAAAGCTGCTAAAAAATAAGGGAAAAATCAAGTGAAATAAGGGATCTGTCACTTTTCTAAGTTAAAAAAATGGATGAATTTCTTTCTATAAAATGGAGAGAGATGATGATAATCTCGCAATAAGATTTTTCAGTTATTTAATGTTATGTTTTATAACATATTAAATGTAAACAGATTGACTTTTCCAAAAACAAGAATTATAATGTTATATAATATAACATTATAGGAGGGTGCTTATGGCAGACTATAGAAAGACCCTAACATTTAATGATAAATCTTATATTTATTATGATTTGGAAGGACTGACTCGAGATAAGGGCATTGATTTAAGGAAACTTCCCTATAGCTTAAGGATTTTGCTAGAAAATCTTTTGCGTAAGTTGGATGATGTTGACGTTACTAAAGATAACATTGATGCTATTTTAAAGTTTCCCAGTATTCCCCAAAATTCAGAAATACCTTTTAAACCTAGTCGTGTCATTCTACAGGACTTTACAGGGGTTCCAGTAGTCGTAGACTTGGCGGCCATGCGTGATGCTGTTGTTAATAATGGTGGAGAAGCTGATCTCATCAATCCGGATATTCCAGTGGATTTAGTTATTGATCACAGTGTCCAAGTCGATTATTTTGGATGTGATACGGCCTTAGAAGATAACATCAATATGGAATTTAAACGCAATAATGAGCGCTATGAATTTTTGAAATGGGCAGAGAATTCCTTTGATAATTATCGAGCCATACCGCCAGCAACCGGTATTATCCACCAGGTTAATATCGAGTTTTTGAGCGATGTCATCATTGAAAAAGACGGTCTGCTTTATCCTGATTCCATGTTTGGGACAGATAGTCATACAACCATGATTAATGGCATAGGCGTCCTTGGCTGGGGAGTAGGTGGAATTGAAGCAGAGGCAGCCATGCTCGGTGAAGCCTCTTACTTCCCTATTCCAGAGGTCATTGGTGTGAGATTGATGGGAAGTATGCCTAAGATTGCAACGGCGACGGATCTCGCACTGAGGGTCACCCAGCTTTTGCGTCAAGAAAATGTTGTTGGTAAATTTGTCGAATTTTTCGGTTCAGGAGTAGGAACGCTCAGTCTAGCAGATCGTGCCACTATTGCCAATATGGCACCTGAATATGGTGCGACCTGTGCATATTTTCCTATTGATGATGAAACGCTCAATTATATGCGCTTGACCAACCGCGATGAAGAACATATCGGATTGAGTGAGGCTTATGCCAAGGTTAACCATCTTTTTTACGATAGTCGGTCTCAAGCGACCTATACTAAGATTGTTGATCTTGAGTTATCGAGTGTCGGGCCTAGTATTTCTGGTCCCAAACGCCCTCAGGACTGTATTGAACTCAGTCAAGCTAAAAAGGAATTCACGGCTAGCATCAGCAGAAAAGAGGGTGTTCGTGGTTTCGGCCTACCGGCAGATGAGCTAAATAAGAAAGCCGTTGTCGTCTATGAGCAAGGAGAAGAAGAGATTGCGACTGGACACGTTGCAATCGCTGCTATTACTAGTTGTACCAATACCTCTAACCCCTATGTGCTCATGTCGGCTGGTTTCTTAGCGAAAAATGGAATCAGATTCCAACAGAAAAAAGTAAAGTTTATCATTGGAATCAAGAATCAACCTATATCCAAAATCCCCCTTATTTTGAGGAGTTGGATGCGGAATTGATCATTAAACCCTTAACTAACCTATCTGTTTTAGCCAAGTTTGGTGATACGGTCACAACGGATCACATCTCACCGGCTGGGAACATCGCTCGTAATAGTCCTGCGGCTGAATACCTCAATCAGCATGGCGTGTCTTATGAAGACTTCAACTCTTATGGTAGTCGTCGTGGCAATCACGAAGTCATGATGCGAGGAACCTTTGCCAATATTCGCATCAAAAATGAATTGGCCGATGGTAAAATCGGTGGTTATACTAAGTATAAGGGCAATTTAACCAGTATCTATGACGCAGCTATGAGCTATAAGGCTGATAATATAGGCAGTTTAGTTATTGCAGGTAAGGATTATGGTATGGGCTCCAGTCGTGATTGGGCAGCCAAAGGCGCTAGCCTTCTAGGTGTCAAGGCCGTCCTAGCTGAAAGCTTTGAACGTATTCATCGTTCTAATCTGATTATGATGGGAATTCTTCCCCTGCAATTCCTTGATGGAGAAACAGCAGATAGTATGGGCTTGACTGGTTATGAGACTTATGATATTCACTTGTCATCAGAACCAGATATCAAGAGTTGGTCACTGTCACGGCACATACTTCAAAAGGTGATAAAGTTTTTCAGGCATTAGCTCGCTTTGATGCTGCTGCTGATATTCGCTACTACAAGAATGGCGGTATTCTACCAATGGTAGTCCGCAAGAAATTAGCCTCATCCCAAATACAGAAAGGAACAGATTGATGACTGAAGAAAGTGGTTTAAAAGATTTAATAGTCTGTCACACAAGGATTAGCTCCATTAGTGATGACCAGTTATCCTATGCAGGCTACAATATTTCAGTACTCATGGATAATCGAGCGAGTTTTGAAGAAGTCATCTATCTTCTATGGAATTTGCATCTGCCAACTCAGATTGAACTCAAACACTTTAAGGCGAGACTTCGAGCTAATTATGCCATTTCTGATGCCGTGGAGCAGTGCATTCTCATTCAATCCCGTAAACACTTACATCCAATGAGTGTGTTGCGCTCAACAGTCAGCCTCCTAGGGGTTTATAATGTGCATGCCGAAGAAAATTCTATTGAAGCAACATATGAGCAGTCTATTCAGCTTATGGCGAAAATGCCTACCATTATTGCCGCGTTTGCCAGATTGCGTATGGGGTTGAGTCCGATTGAACCTCGTGAAGATTTGAGTTTTGCGGCCAACTTCCTCTACATGTTAAATGGTGAGGAGGCAGCTGATTTAGAAGTAGAGGCTCTGAATCGTGCGCTTATTTTGCATGCTGACCACGAGCTCAACGCTTCTACTTTTGCAGCGCGAGTCTGTGCTTCAACGTTGGCTGATATCTATTCCTGTGTGACGACAGCTATCGGAACGCTCAAAGGCCCTCTGCATGGTGGGGCCAATGAACGTGTTTTTGATATGTTGAAGGAGATCAAAGAGCTGGGAGATGCCCAGTCCTACCTGCAGGATAAATTGGACTCTCAGGAGAAAATCATGGGCTTTGGCCATCGGGTTTATAAAACTCAGGATCCTAGAGAGAAATATCTCAGATTTATGGCTAAGGAGTTGACGGTTGGTACAGAAAACGAGATTTGGTACAAACTTTCACGTGATGTTGAGGATTATATGAAAAATGCCAAGGGACTGATTCCCAATGTCGATTTTTATTCTGCCACGGTTTATCATGTTTTGGGGATTGATAGCAGTATTTTTACGCTTATTTTTGCCATGAGTCGAGTATCGGGCTGGATTGCTCATATTCAAGAACAACAGAAGAACAATAGGCTCATTCGTCCGCGTTCGCAGTACATAGGTCAGTCTGATTTGGAATATATTCCATTGGAGAGGAGATAGTATGTCAGATAAACCAATAGTTGAAAATGGTCAGTTGCAAATTACGGATAATCCGATAATCGTCTATATTGAAGGAGATGGCGTTGGTAAGGATATCTGGCCCAACGCTCAAAAAGTTTTTGATGCAGCTGTTCTTAAAGCCTATAACGGGCAGAAAAAAATAGACTGGCAGGAAGTTCTAGCCGGCAAGAAATCTTTCGACCAAACAGGGCAGTGGCTGCCAGATGATACCTTAATCAGCATCAAAGAAAATCTAATTGCTATCAAAGGTCCTTTGGAAACACCTATCGGTGGAGGAATTCGCTCGTTGAATGTTGCACTGCGCCAAGAGTTGGATTTATATGCCTGTGTCCGACCGGTTCGTTATTTTAAAGGGGTTATTAGCCCGCTTAAGAATCCAGAAAACACTGATATTACCATCTTCCGTGAAAATACGGAAGATATCTATACCGGTATTGAATGGGAAGCCGGTAGCAATGAAGTAGCCAAGCTCATTGATTTTTTGCAAAATGAGATGCAGATGCAAAAGATTCGCTTTCCTGAAACCAGTAGCATCGGTATCAAACCCATTTCTATCGAAGGTAGTCAACGCTTGGTTAGCTCAGCTATTGACTATGCTCTTGATAAAGGTTTGCGCAAGGTTACCTTAGTCCACAAAGGAAATATTCAAAAGTTTACCGAGGGAGGCTTTCGAAAGTGGGGCTATGAACTGGCTCAACAAGAATACAGCACCGAACTAGCTCAAGGAAAACTGATAGTTGATGATATTATTGCGGACAATTTTTTACAGCAGATTCTCTTAAATCCCCAACGCTTTGAAGTAGTTGCCCTAACAAACCTCAATGGAGACTATGCTAGCGATGCTTTAGCAGCTCAAGTTGGTGGTATCGGTATTTCTCCTGGTGCTAATATCAATGATCAGACAGGCCACGCTATTTTTGAGGCAACTCATGGTACAGCACCTGAGATTGCCGGTAAAAATCTAGCCAACCCCTGCTCGGTTCTACTCTCAGGTGCCATGATGCTATCCTATATGGGTTGGCAGGAGGCAGCAGATTTGGTTGAAAAATCCATTGAAGCAGCCTTTTCTCAGTCTTGCTTTACAGCAGATCTATCTGAGGGTGACGGGCTCACAACAAGTCAGTTTACTGATGTCTTATTAAGCACGTTTAAATAGCCATAGTTTTGAGTCTTTTTATTGAGAATTATTGCAAAGAAAGAAGAGGAAAAGAGTTTCCAAAATTTCTGTAAAATCAGTTTAAGCCTTGAAAATGATAATTTGATGTGATATAATTTCATTTTGTAAGGGTTATCATGAGATAATTCAAAAATATTTACAATAGAAAAAAGGAGAACCACTATGGCTTCTAAAGATTTCCACATTGTTGCAGAAACAGGTATCCACGCACGTCCAGCTACATTGCTTGTGCAAACTGCTAGCAAATTTGCTTCAGACATTACTTTGGACTACAAAGGTAAATCAGTAAACCTTAAATCAATCATGGGTGTTATGAGCCTTGGTGTTGGTCAAGGTGCTGATGTTACGATTTCAGCTGAAGGCACAGACGCAGACGATGCAATCGCTGCTATTGACGAAACAATGACAAAAGAAGGATTGGCATAATTATGACAGAGATGCTTAAAGGAATTGCAGCATCAGACGGTGTTGCTGTTGCTAAGGCATATCTATTAGTTCAACCGGATTTATCATTTGAGACTGTATCTATTACAGACACAAATGCAGAAGAGGCTCGTCTAGACGCTGCTCTAGCAGCATCTCAAGACGAGCTTTCTCTTATCCGTGAAAAAGCTGTAGATAGCCTAGGTGAAGAAGCTGCAGCCGTATTTGATGCACACTTAATGGTTCTCTCTGACCCTGAAATGGTCGGACAAATTAAAGAAACGATTCGTGCAAAACAAGTCAACGCGGAATCTTCCCTTAAAGAAGTGACAGACATGTTCATCACTATCTTTGAAGGTATGGAAGATAACCCATACATGCAGGAGCGTGCGGCTGATATTCGCGACGTTTCAAAGCGCGTTTTGGCTCATTTGCTGGGTGTTCGTTTACCAAACCCTGCTGCTATTGATGAAGAATCAATTGTTATCGCTCATGACTTGACTCCTTCAGATACAGCTCAGCTCGATAAGAAATTTGTTAAAGCTTTTGTAACCAATATCGGTGGTCGTACAAGCCACTCTGCTATCATGGCACGTACTTTGGAAATTGCTGCAGTGCTTGGTACCAACAATATTACTGAGGTCGTTAAAGATGGTGATGTTGTGGCTGTAAATGGTATCACTGGTGAAGTTATCATCAATCCAACTGGTGAGCAGATTGCTGAATTTAAGGCGGCTGGTGAAGCTTATGCTAAACAAAAAGCTGAATGGGCTCTCCTTAAAGATGCGCAAACTGTCACTGCTGATGGTAAACATTTCGAATTAGCGGCTAATATCGGCACACCTAAAGATGTTGAAGGTGTTAATGCTAATGGTGCTGAAGCTGTTGGTCTTTATCGTACAGAATTTCTTTACATGGATTCTCAAGATTTTCCAACTGAAGATGAACAATATGAAGCTTATAAGACTGTACTTGAAGGTATGAATGGTAAACCAGTTGTGGTTCGTACCATGGATATCGGTGGGGATAAAGAACTTCCTTACTTCGATCTTCCAAAGGAGATGAATCCATTTCTTGGTTTCCGTGCCTTGCGTATTTCTATCTCTGAAACTGGAGACGCTATGTTCCGCACACAAATTCGTGCTCTTCTTCGTGCCTCGGTTCATGGACAATTACGTATTATGTTCCCAATGGTTGCTCTTCTTAAAGAATTCCGTGCAGCTAAAAAGGTATTTGAAGAGGAAAAAGCCAACCTCAAGACTGAAGGTGTTGCAGTTGCAGACAATATTCAAGTTGGTATCATGATTGAGATTCCAGCGGCAGCAATGTTGGCTGATCAATTTGCCAAAGAGGTTGATTTCTTCTCAATTGGTACCAATGATCTTATCCAATACACAATGGCTGCTGACCGTATGAATGAACAAGTATCTTATTTGTATCAACCATATAATCCATCAATTCTTCGCTTGATTAACAATGTTGTCAAAGCTGCTCATGCTGAAGGTAAATGGGCTGGAATGTGTGGAGAAATGGCCGGTGACCAAACAGCCGTTCCCTTGCTTGTTGGTATGGGCTTGGATGAGTTCTCAATGTCAGCAACTTCTGTCCTTCGTACACGTAGTTTGATGAAGAAACTTGATACGACTGAAATGGCAGAATATGCTAACCGTGCATTGACAGAATGTGCAACTATGGAAGAAGTTCTTGAACTTGGTAAGGAATACGTCAATGTCGACTAGTTAAATTTATAGAAAGGATCGAGATGCTTTTCTCGGTCTTTTTATTATCCGTAGCAGATATTGGAAAAATACTAAAAAAGTGATAGAATAAGTTTATCATGATATAAAGGAGAACCAGATGACAAAACAATATAAAAACTATGTCAATGGTGAGTGGAAGCTCTCACAGGATGAGATTAAGATTTATGCTCCTGCTACAGGTGAAGAACTTGGATCAGTTCCTGCGATGACTCCAGAAGAAGTTGATTATGTTTATGCTTCTGCCAAAGCTGCACAAAAAGAATGGCATGCCTTATCTTATGTGGAACGTGCAGAATATCTTCATAAAGCAGCAGATATTTTAGTACGTGATGCTGAGAAGATTGGTGCTATTCTTTCAAAAGAAATTGCTAAGGGTTATAAATCAGCTGTCAGCGAAGTTATTCGTACAGCTGAAATTATCAATTATGCAGCAGAAGAAGGACTTCGCATGGAAGGTGAAGTGCTTGAAGGTGGAAGTTTTGAAGCAGCTAGCAAGAAAAAAATTGCCATTGTTCGTCGTGAACCAGTTGGTTTGGTTCTAGCTATTTCCCCATTTAACTATCCAATCAACCTTGCCGGCTCTAAGATTGCTCCGGCTTTGATTTCAGGAAATGTTGTTGCCCTTAAGCCACCAACGCAAGGATCTATTTCAGGACTTCTTTTAGCAGAAGCTTTTGTAGAAGCAGGTATTCCTGCTGGTGTCTTCAATACCATTACAGGTCGCGGTTCGATTATCGGTGACTACATTGTGGAACATGAAGCTGTCAACTTCATCAATTTCACTGGTTCAACACCAATCGGTGAAAAAATTGGTCAGTTGGCAGGGATGCGTCCAATCATGCTCGAACTCGGTGGTAAAGACTCAGCCATCGTCCTTGAAGATGCTGATCTTGAAATTGCAGCTAAGAATATTATCGCTGGTGCCTTCGGTTATTCGGGTCAACGTTGTACAGCTGTTAAGCGTGTTCTTGTTATGGAAAGCATAGCAGATGAATTGGTTGAAAAGATTCGCCAAAAAGTTCTTGACTTGACGATTGGTATGCCAGAAGAAGATGCGGATATCACGCCTCTTATCGATACTAAGGCGGCGGACTTCGTTGAAGGCCTTGTTAACGATGCTAGCGAAAAAGGAGCAGATGCACTTACTGAAATCAAACGTGAAGGCAACCTCATCAGCCCAATCCTCTTTGACAAGGTAACAATTGATATGCGTCTGGCTTGGGAAGAACCATTCGGACCTGTTCTCCCAATTATCCGTGTGAAGTCTGTTGAAGAAGCCATTGAAATCTCTAATAAATCTGAATATGGATTGCAAGCATCTGTCTTCACTAAAAACTTCCCATTGGCCTTCAAAATTGCTGAAGAGCTTGAAGTGGGAACTGTTCACATCAATAACAAGACACAACGTGGTACAGATAACTTCCCTTTCCTTGGTGCTAAGAAATCTGGTGCCGGAACGCAAGGTGTGAAATACTCTATCGAAGCTATGACGAATGTTAAATCAACTGTATTTGATATTGCTAAATAGTATAATAAAAGAGGCTGGGACAAAAGTCCCGCCTTTTTGTTATGGCTTCGAGCCAGTTTTTCTCGTAGAGAAAAACAATAAAACCACCAGCTATGCTGGTGGCTGCTAAG